>JALYVL010000182.1 GCA_030853285.1 Actinomycetota bacterium
GCGCACGGCGGTGTGGAATGCCACGGTGCCGCCCATGCAGAACCCGACGATCGCGGTCTGTTCCGGGGAGAAGCCGGTCTCGGCGAGGGCACTGAACGCGGCGTCGACGTCGGTGTCGATCTCGGTGGCCGCCAGCTTGCGCATCAACGGCATCGCCGAGGAGACGTCGTCATAGTCGATCACCGGGTCACCGCTGCGGTGGAACAGGTGCGGGGCCACGGCTACCCATCCGGCGGCCGCGAAACGCCGACACACGTCCACGATGTGGTCGGTGACGCCGAACGCCTCTTGGATGACGACGACTCCGCCGCGCGCGGCGCCGTCCGGGGTGATGGTGGTCAAAGGTGCAGTCATACCTCGATCCTCCTCCCTCAGCTGTTGCGCGCAGTGAGGTCATACACCGTGGTGGTACCGATACCGGTGGCCGTGACCGGCACCGCGATGTCGAGTACCGGAGCGGCAGGCACGGCATGAACAAGGGCGGCTTCGAGACTTGGCCTGGTCATGCCGCTGAGCCTGCTGGGGTGCCCTGTCGGCTCCCTGGCAGCAACCTGTGCGCTTGCTGTTGGTCGGCGTCAGGTCAGTAGCGGCGGCTGCGGCGGCAATCTGCCCAGCGCGGCGATCTCCCCGCACCCCAACCCGCAGATCCACCGCGGATCCGCATCCATCGGCGGTTCCAGCTGCAAGGCCTCCTCCGGGTGCAGCGGGCACGGCGGCCAGCGTCCCTCGGTGTCCACCAGGTGATCCTGTACATCCTGGGCGACCTGACCGGCCAGATACTGCGCGCCATCGGGCCACTTGCGCACCCACCACTCGCGTTCGTGCACGGCGGCGTCGAGCACGTCCACGATGCCGGGCACGTCGGCCCCGCACGCCCCGATGTCGTGCAGTACCAGCGCTCGGGCGCGCAGCAGCGCGGCAGAAATCGCATCCATCTGCACCGCGGCGCCGTCAGTGGGACGATCCTCGGGTGACTCCTCGCTCATTGGTTCACCCCCACGTTGCTCGGCTCGCTCATTCCCCCATGGTGCCCCTGTTCCATGATCAAACTCTCTTCCGAGCGAACCTACGGTCGCGTAACCTGGGAAGGTGTAGGCACCACAGTTCATGCACTTCCAGGAGGACCTAGTGGCCCGAACAATGACCCCGCTCGAGCTCTTGCACGAGCTGGAACCCGTCGTCGCCGAGAACCTTGATCGGCACTTCGCGATCACCAAGGACTGGCACCCCCACGACTACGTTCCCTGGGACGAGGGCCGCAACTTCGCGGCGATGGGTGGCACCGACTGGCACCCGGAGCAGTCTGAGCTGAGCGAGACGGCGAAAGCCGCGATGGTGCTCAACCTGCTCACCGAGGACAACCTGCCCTCCTACCACCGCGAGATCGCCACCCACTTCGGCCAGGACGGTGCGTGGGGCACCTGGGTCGGCCGTTGGACCGCGGAGGAGAACCGGCACGGCATCGTGATGCGGGACTATCTGGTGGTCACCCGCGGGGTCGATCCGGTCGAGCTGGAGAACGCCCGGATGGCGCACATGACGCACGGCTACCAGTCCGGCGGCAAGTCGATGCTGCAGACCGTGGCGTACGTCACGTTTCAAGAGCTGGCCACCCGCGTCTCTCACCGCAACACCGGCAAGGCCTGCGGCGACCCGGTCGCCGACCGGATGCTGGCCCGGATCGCGGCCGATGAAAATCTTCACATGATCTTCTACCGCAACCTGGTCGAGGCCGCCTTCGACCGCGCTCCCGACGAGACCATGCGGGCCATCACCGATGAGGTGGTCAACTTCGAGATGCCCGGCTCGGACATGGCCAACTACCGCCGCAGTTCGGTGATGATCGCGAAGGCCGGCATCTACGACCTGCGCCAGCACCACGACGACGTCATCATGCCGGTGCTGCGCAAGTGGAAAGTATTCGAGCGCACCGGGTTCGGTGCCGTGGGCGAGGCGGCCCGCGAGGAGCTGGTGATCGCGCTGAAGGAGCTGGACAGCGCGGCCAGCCGGTTCGAGGAGTCGCGCGACCGTGCGCTGGCCCGGCAGGCGGCTCGGGTCTGAACTCTGCCCCGGGTCTGCTTGGATAACCGGATGAGCCGATACACGTTCACGCACACCGTTTCTGCCGACCCCGAACGCGTATGGGCGGAAGTGGCCGACCACGAGGGCATGAGCGCGTGGACCCCGAGCTGGGCGCCCCTGCCGAAGGTGACGCTCGAGCGGGACGGCTCGCCGGACCGCAACGGTGTGGGCGCGGTGCGACGCCTGATCATGGCCCCCGGCCCGCCGATCCGGGAACGGGTGACGGCGTTCGAGCCGGCCAAGCGGCTCACCTACGAGGCGCTGAGCGGAGTGCCCGCCCGCAACTACACCGGAGACATTGTGCTCACCCCGGTCGGCTCCGGCACCCGAATCGACTGGACGATCGCCTTCGATCCGGCGTTCCCCGGCGCTCAGCTCATCCTGCGCACCGCCATCAGCACGGTCGCCCGCGTCCTCGCCCGGCGCTGCAACCACTGATCGACGGTTCGCACCGTCGACGCGCACGGCGTTTACTGCGCGGAGTTGCCCCGACCGGTCTTCTCCTGCAGGCGGTCGATGTGCTCAGACGCTTGGGCTTTCGTCAGGTCAGCGGGCAGTTCCTCGTTGGCCTGGCGGCCGAGGGTGTCCAGATAGCTGCGTTGCGCACCGGTCATCGGTTCCTCACCACTGACCCAGTCGCTGGGGTCCTTCTGGGTTGTGCCGCCAGCAGTCCCGTCGCTGCTCGCGCCGATCGTCTCGGTCGCGCGGGTCTCGGCAGCTGGGTTCTGTTCGTGGGGGCGATTCTCGGGCTGTTCAGTCATGCTGCTGACGCTACCCACATTCTGGGCTGGCGCACCGTTAGCATCGAACTGAGTGCAGGCACCGCCGCCGTCCATACTGGGCGAAAGCCGCATTCGCACCTGAATCTTGGGCGAATGCGGCTTTCGCACAACACCGAGCAGGGCACAATGGCCTGGTGACCACCCTCCTCGACGCCCCGGCGCCCGCCCTGCGCATCGGGCCACTGGCGCTGCGCAGCCCCGTGGTGCTCGCGCCGATGGCGGGCATCACCAACGTCGCGTTCCGCACCCTGTGCCGCGAGCAGGAGACCCGTTACAGCGGTACCGAAGCGGCAGGCCTCTACGTGTGCGAGATGGTGACCGCACGGGCCCTGGTCGAGCGCCACCCCGACACCCTGCACATGACCACCTTCGCGCCGGGCGAGCAGCCGAGGTCCCTGCAGCTGTACACAGTGGACCCCACAACCACAGCCGATGCGGTCCGGATGATCGCCGATGAAGATCTCGCCGACCACGTCGACATGAACTTCGGCTGCCCCGTACCCAAGGTCACCCGCAAAGGCGGCGGGGCGGCGTTGCCGTACAAGCGGCAGCTGTTCGCCCAGATCGTGCGTGCTGCGGTGCGGGCCGCAGAGCCGGCAGGAATCCCGGTCACCGTCAAGTTCCGGGTCGGCATCGACGCCGAGCACCACACCCATCTCGACGCCGGGCGTATCGCCGCCGCCGAGGGTGCCGTGGCCGTCGCGCTGCACGCGCGGACCGCGGCCCAGCGCTACTCGGGCACCGCGAGCTGGGGCGAGATCGCACGGCTGAAGGACCACGTCACCGACGTACCGGTGTTGGGCAACGGCGACATCTTCCACGCACAGGACGCCGTGCGAATGATGGCGCAGACCGGCTGCGACGGGGTGGTGGTCGGTCGGGGATGTCTGGGCCGGCCGTGGCTGTTCGCCGAGCTCGCCGCCGCGCTGGCCGGTACGCCCACGCCGACCCCGCCCACCCTGGGGGAGGTCGCAGACGTCTTGCGTCGGCACGCCGCGCTGCTCGCCGCCCACCACGGTCCCGACCGCGGTCTGCGCGACCTGCGCAAGCACATGGCCTGGTACCTCCGCGGGTTTCCCGTCGGCTCGGAGCTGCGTCAGCGCCTCGCACTCGTTTCGCACCTCAATGAGCTCGACAGGTTGCTCGGCGAGCTCGACGCGGATGTCCCGTTTCCCGCTGACGCCGAGGGGCCCCGTGGACGGCAAGGTTCCCCTGGCAAGGTCGCGCTCCCGGTGGGGTGGCTCGACGACCAACAGGACGCCACCGTGCCCGCCGGCGCCGAGGTCAACAGCTCCGGTGGGTGATCGCGGTTGGGATCCGATCCGTAATATTGACGAGGGAGAACCCGGTTGAGCGACGACGAACGGCCGGACCCCTCGCCTGCCTCAGGTGAGCCGCGGCCCGACGCCGAGGGGCGCAACCTCAACCCGT
>JALYVL010000183.1 GCA_030853285.1 Actinomycetota bacterium
CGTACCCGGCGATACCCGCCCCCACCGCCACGGCAGCGGAGGTGCCGAGGAAGCCACGGCGTGACATGCCCTCGGCGTCATTTCGGGACTCCGCACTCTCGGGGTTGCGCCGCCGAGAGTGCGGAGTGCGCTTGGGTGCCGCTCGCAGGAGCAGTAGGAGCACCGCGACACCGACCACTGCGGCGACAACGGCGGAAACCGCGCCGACGGCACTCGTGTCCGGACGGCCCCGCACCGCGAGCAGGCCGACAACGCCCAACACCACCACGACGATGATTCCGAACAGTGCCTTTATGCGCGCCAGCAATCCGGTGATGATGCCCACCACCACCATCACCGCCGCCATACCCAGCAGCAGCACATTCTTGTCGTTGCTACCGAAGTGCTTGATGGCGAATTCTTTGGCGAACTCGGGAGTGTGGTCGATCGCGGTGTTGCCCACGGCGAAGAACGGCGACGACGCCGGCTCGATGAGCCCAGCGACGAAGTGCGACACCGTGAGTGCAGCCGCGACCGCGAGCACTCCGATCAGCACGGCGGCCATGATCGAGGGGCGCGGACGCACACGGTCTGTCATGCCAATGGTTCGCGCGGGCCGCGACCCGCGGTTCAGATGGTGCCGCGGTTCGGCGGCGCTGTCGCGGCGCTCAGATCCGCGCGCAGACGCACCTCGTCGACGTCGAGGTAGCTGTGTTCACGCCCGTCCAGCAGCACCACCGGCAGGCGATCGCCGTACTCGGCCCGCAACTCGGGATGCTGTGCCGCGGCGCGGTCGACGTCCACCGTGCTCCAGGCCACACCGAACTCGGCGCACACGCCGGCGAGCACGTCCGCGGCCCTCACGCAGGACGAGCATCCGGCCCGGGTCAGCAACTCCACGCGGACCAGTCTCTCCAGGCCGCGACCTACGCTCCGGTCTGGCGAGGACTGCATCGGTGCCGGCACGGCTACAGATTAGTCGTACACTCGCAGACCACCCTTCACCCACCGTGACCCGGCGAGGGTGTGAGCCTGCGGAGATCACCGCTATGATTCTCACCACGTTGACATCGTTGGTTGGCGACGTGGACCCGTGACGGCAGGAAGTGGGTGTGGACGGTGCCTCCAGCACAGACAACACTGACTTCACCACGCGCCATCGCGCCGGTGCTACCGGTTCGGACGCCGGAGGATGAGCGCCAGGTCCTCGCCACCTGGGCGGTGGTGGCGGCGGCCCAGGACGGTGACGTCGATGCCTTCGGGCTGCTGTATGACCGATACGTGGACATGGTGTTCCGCTACGTGCTGTTTCGGGTCAATGATCGCTCACTCGCCGAGGACCTCACCAGCGAGACCTTCCTGCGCGCGTTGCGCAGGATCACCTCGATCACGTACCAGGGCAAGGACGTCGGCGCTTGGTTCGTCACCATCGCGCGCAACCTCATCCTGGACCACGTCAAGTCGAGCAGGCACCGCTTGGAGTTCAGCACCGCCGAGATTCTCGACTCCGACAGCGCGGACGACCCAGAGAGTGAGGTTGTCGCCGCCAGCGTGGTGGCTGAGCTGATCGACTGCGTGCGGCAGCTCGGCGACGACCAGCGAGACTGCATTGTGCTGCGGTTCCTGCAGGGGCTCTCGGTCGCCGAGACCGCTGCAGTGATGGGACGCAACGAGGGCGCCGTCAAAGCGCTCCAGCATCGCGCTGTCCGTCGCCTGGCGACGATGATGCCTGCCACACTGCGCTGACGCAGCAAGCGTGACGAGCGTCCCGTAAGAGACCAGTCCCCAGGCCGTATCCGGTCCGCGTCGTGATCGTTTTCCCCTATGAACCGTGCTCGCAGCCCGCGCTCTCCGGCTACTCAGGTCGATCCGGAGACGGCGGCCTCCTAGCGCGGAGAGCGGTTGTCGACGCGCAACAGGGAGCGAGGTCGGGCGTGATGCCTGGACGCGGAGGCTCGGAGGATCGGCCGGTACGGCTCGTTGCCGCCGGCCTCGAACCGCGTGTGGTTGCCGCTCTCGTTGCCGCCGCACCGGCACTGAACCCCTCCCGCGGCGCCCGCGCCAGAATGCGTCTTCGCGTACTCGCCGGTGTGCGGATGAGCACCGAGCGGGCCAGCTCATCCCCGCACAGCTCGCCCACCTACGGTGCCGCCCAGCGTCGGGTGTCCATCGCGTACTAGCCGGCCCGGTTCGGCTCACGGCTAGGGTTGCCCTGAACGCGACCGTTACGTACGCCTCGACCGAACACGCCGATCCGGAGGTCTCCATGCCTCGACAGCGCAAACGGCTCGGTCGCGCGGTGCCCACGCCCTCCCAGCTCCGGGCCGCGGTTGCTGGTGAGGCGAGTGCCATCGCCGGCCTGGCCGGAGTATTGCGTTCCCCAGATCTTGATGGCACGGCGCACACCGAAAACCAGCCGGCGCCGCCGGTCACCAGAGATTTGACCGCCGCAGCCTTCTTCGACGTGGACAACACCATGGTGATGGGCGCCAGCATTCTGCACTTCGCCCGTGGACTCGCCGCGCGCAAGTATTTCACCGTCGGCGACCTCGCCGGCTTCGCCTGGCACCAGGTGCGGTTCCGTGTGAGCGGCAAGGAGAATGTGGCGTCGGTGGCCAGCGGACGCGAGCAAGCCCTGTCCTTTGTGGCCGGGCGGGAGACCGCCGAGATCATGCGGCTGGGCGAGGAGATCTACGACGACCTTATTGCCGATCGCATCTGGTCGGGCACCAGGGCGCTGGCGCAGATGCATCTGGACGCCGGACAGCAGGTGTGGTTGGTCACCGCCACACCAGTCGAGCTGGCGCAGATCATCGCCCGCCGACTGGGGCTCACCGGGGCGCTGGGCACCGTGGCCGAGAGCGTCGACGGCAAGTTCACCGGTCGCCTCGTCGGCGACATTCTGCACGGCAAAGCCAAGGCTCAGGCGGTGCGTGCTCTCGCCGCCCGTGAGGGGCTCAACCTCAAACGGTGCACGGCGTACTCCGACAGCCACAACGACGTGCCGATGCTGTCCGTCGTCGGCACGGCGGTCGCGGTGAACCCCGACCAGGACCTGCGCGAGGTGGCGCGCGCCCGCAACTGGCAGGTCAGGGACTTTCGCACCGGACGCAAGGCCGCCAAGATCGGGGTGCCCTCCCTGCTCGGCGCCGGTGCCGTGGCCGGCGCCGTGGCCGCCGGGATGAGCCGCCGCAACAGCGCCTGAGAGTGTTGGTCAGCTGCATCCCCACGTCGCTTCGCTCGCTCATCCGAGGAACACGTTGCGGCGCTGCGACAGCAACCGGTACAGCGTCTGCTGGATCACCCCGCGGACCTGGTCGGCCAGCTCGAACACCACCATCGGATCGTCCGCCGCCTCGGCACCCCACCGCGCGGTGATGATCGGCTCGCCGAACTCGATATACCACTTGGACGGCAGCGGAATCAACCCCACCGGTCCCAGATGCGGAAACAGTGGCGTGACCGGAAAGTACGGCAGCCCGAGCGCCCTCGCCAACACCTTCAGCTCCCCCAGCTTCGGGTAGATCTCCTCGGCCCCGACGATGGAACAGGGCACGATGGGCGCACCCGTGCGCAACGCTGCAGCGACAAACCCACCGCGGCCGAAGCGCTGCAACTTGTAACGTTCGGCGAACGGCTTGCCGATGCCCTTGAACCCCTCCGGCCATACCGCCGTCAACTCACCTGCCGACAGCAGCCGTTCGGCATCCGGTTTGCAGGCGAGAGTGTGCCCCGCCCGGCGAGCCAGCGCGCCGAGCAACGGCGTCGCGAACAGCAGATCGGCACCGAGCATCCTAACCGGACGGTGCGCGGGGTGGTGGTCGTGCAACGCGATCGTGGTCATCAAGGCGTCCAGCGGCACCACACCGGAGTGGTTGGCCACCACGAGCGCCCCGCCGACATCGGGCACGTTGCGCAGGCCGGTCGCCTGCACCCGAAACCACTTGTCGTACAGCGGACGCAGCGCCGGAAGGAGCAGATGCTCCGTCAGGTGTGGATCGAAACCGAGCTCATCGACGTCGTAGTCGCCGGTGAGCCGACGCCGCAAGAACGCCGCACCGCGCGCGACCGCCTCCGCGTCGGCGCTCATCGCGCGTGCAGCGGTCGCGCTACTTGCCGAGTTTGCGACGCTGCACGCGGGTCTTGCGCAGCAACTTGCGGTGCTTCTTCTTCGACATCCGCTTGCGGCGCTTCTTGATCACTGAACCCATGTGGGCTTGTCCTCGCTGTCTGTATGTCGTTCAAGTCATGACGCCCGCGTCCTCGACAACCGGCACCAACTGACCATTACCTTAC
>JALYVL010000184.1 GCA_030853285.1 Actinomycetota bacterium
GTGTCGACTACGTCGTGCGAGCCGTCCGACTGCGCTCCAAAGGAATCCGCGTTCAACAGGCCGCCGCTCGCCTCTCGTGACCGCGATCAGGCACTGTCCGCGATGGCGCCGACGGGCAACATGTTGCAGGATCGACGTGTGACCCGATCAGGGCCAGGGAACCCTTCGCGGGTGCCGTGACGTTGTAGGAGATAATGCATCTAACACGAATTGAAGGGCGGCACCATGGCACTGCTGCTGCGTGAGGCCATCGGGGACAGTCTGCGCCGGGTGCGCACGGCGCAGAGCCGCACCCTGCGGGAGGTGTCCGGTAGCGCGCGGGTGAGCCTCGGATACCTCTCCGAGGTGGAGCGCGGTCGCAAGGAGGCCTCCAGCGAGCTCCTCGCCGCAATCTGTGATGCGCTCGAAGTGCCATTGTCGCGCGTTTTCGGCGACGTCAGCGAGGCGCTGGCGGTCGGAGAGCAGATCGACGGAATCACCTCACCCGAGCCCGCCCGCTCGGCCGAGAACATCGTGGACGGCACGCGGATGGTCATCGCCGCCCCAGGCTCGGTGCGGGTGGCTGCGCGCGCGGCCTGAATTGTGCGCGTCAGCCGCCGGCAGAGGTGGAGCGAGACGGTGTGTGCTGAGAAGATGAAAGCGTAGCTGCGGTGGCGGGGGCGTCAGGTCCCTGCTCGCAACCGATTGTCGCCCAAGGGCGGCGCCGAACGATGGAGGCAGGCGCACACGATGGCCAACCCGTTTATCAAAGCGTGGAAGTACACGATGGCGCTCTTCTCCTCCAAGGTTGACGAGTACGCCGATCCCAAGATCCAGATCCAGCAGGCGATCGAGGACGCTCAGCGCCAGCATCAGGCGCTGTCGCAGCAGGCTGCGGCGGTGATCGGCAATCAGCGACAGCTGGAAATGAAGCTCAACCGCCAGCTCGGCGACGTCGAAAAGCTGCAGTCCAGTGCGCGTCAGGCGGTAAATCTGGCCGACGATGCACGCGGCAAGGGCGACGAGGCCAAGGCCGTGCAGTACGAGAACACCGCCGAGGCTTTCGCCGCCCAGCTGGTCACCGCGGAGCAGAGCGTCGAGGATCTCAAGGGCATGCACGACCAGTCGCTGCAGGCTGCCGAACAGGCCAAGAAGGCCGTCGAGCAGAACGCGATGAACCTGCAGCAGCGGATTGCCGAGCGCACGAAGCTGCTGAGCCAGCTGGAGCAGGCGAAGATGCAGGAACAGGTCAGCAGTTCGCTGCGGTCGATGAGCGAACTGTCCGCCCCGGGCAACACCCCCTCCCTGGATCAGGTTCGGGACAAGATCGAGCGCCGCTACGCCAATGCGCTCGGCTCGACGGAGCTGTCGCAGAACTCGGTGGAAGGCCGGATGCTCGAGGTGCAACAGTCCACTATCCAAATGGCCGGGCACTCGCGGTTGGAGCAGATCCGCGCCTCCATGAAGGGTGGTGATGCGTTGCCGGGCGGCGACGCTCCCGCCATCGACACCGCCAAGCCCGCGGCCGAGCCCCCCGCGCACGGCTGAACGAGCTCGTCCTCGTGGCTGCTACTCGCTTCGCGGTGGCCACCACCTGGGCATCGACCCAGATGGTGGTACGGAGCGTCGGTGTGGCCATGTCGCGCTGGGGTGACCCCCGGCGCAGGCTGCTTCGGCAGCGGCGCGCAGCGCTGCACACCACCGTCGCCTTGGGCAGCGTCAGCGGTGCATTCACCACCGGCACCGTGGGCCTGGCCGTCCTGGATGCACCGTCCCTGCTCATCGCTGCCGGGTGTGGTTTGACGGCGCTGGTCGCGACGCCCACCGTCGGTGCCGCGGTTCGACTGCGGCGGTTGCACAAGAAGCCGCTGCCCCCAGAGCGGGCCAGCCGTGCGGGTCTACCGTCTCGGCGCTCGGCCACGCATGCCCCGCTGCGGCGTCTCGGCGTCGCGGAGACCAGTCTGCGTGAGCTGATCAACGTGCTGGATGCGAATGTCGTTGTTCCCAGTGGGGAAGTGCATGAGGTCGGCACGGCCGCGGCCGCGACGGCAGTCGTGCTGCGCCGGCAGGCAACGGATCTGCTTGCGCTGGAACGGGCCCGCGATACCAGCGCCCTTGCCGCCGCAGAACTCCAACCAGTGCTCAGGCAGCTCACCGCACAGCTGGACGACGGCGTGCACGAGTACGAGCGGGTGGTCGCGGCGGCGGCGCGCGCGGTGGCGATTTCCAGCACTCGTGGGCCGCACGCGCAGACGCTGCAGGACACCGTTGAGCGTATCGACGGTCTTACGCAGGCATTGGCCGAGCTGGCCGGGATGCACCGGGGCGCGAGTCGCTGAGCACGGGGTGGGGCCCGGGCTGGCACACGGTACACAGGTAACTGATTCGCTGATGTTCCCCGGTACCTTGCAACGCCGTCCGCACGCGGGTGCCACAGCGGCGGCACGGCCTTCCGGTGCGTTCGAACACCCAGTGCTCCTGGCCACGGGCGAGCGAGCCGGTGGTGGACTGCTGGGGACGGTCGGCATTCTGCCACAAGAGCTTTCGGCACAGCTCAACGCACAGCGTCGGGTCCACCGCGGACACCGGCGCCCAGGGAGAGACGCCGAGCAGGAAGCACACCTCGGTCTTGTAGAGGTTGCCCACTCCGGCCAGCACCCGTTGGTCGAGCAGCGCCTGCCCCAGCTCACGCTCCGGGTCTGCCGTCAATCTGCGCGCAGCGTCCGCCTTCGTCGTCGGGCCCCAGTGCTCGTCCAGCAGGTCGGGCCCGAGATGGCCCAGTAGGCGAACCTCCTCGGTCGTGGCGATGAGCTTCATCTGGTGCAACCGGTAACCGACGGCGTACTTGCCTCGGATTGCGAGCACCGCACGCACCTGATGGTCGGGGCCCTTCCAGCGCGTACCCGGGGAGTAGAGGTGCCAGGAGCCATCCATCAGGAAGTGTGTGTGCAGCGACGTCCCGTCGTCGAAGCGGGTCAAAAGATGCTTGCCGACGCTGGCCACGGAGGTCACCGTCCGACTCTTGAGGTCTACAGTGGACAGTTCGGGGTGTCGGAGTTCGCCACGGATCAGTTGCTCGCCGACCAACGCCGCCCGGAGACGCTTGCCGGCCAGCCACACGGTGTCTCCCTCGGGCACGCTCCCATGGTCTCACGCCCTCGTGGACCGTCGCCGCCCTGCGTCCGGCCCGAACCTGCCGGTCACGGTCTCGCCTCGATTCGACGCGACGTCAGGGCAACGTCGAATATCGCTCGGCGATCGCATCGAGGACTTCCGCGGAGAACGAGCGGAACGGGGTGGCGGAGACGCTGCGTTGCCCACCCCGCCCGACGTGTTTCCAGGTCCCGACGACCGCCCCGTCGCTGATGACGGTCGGACGAAACATGCCGTTGCCACCCGGCACGATGCGGTCGGCGAACTCGCGGGGCAGCGCGGCGCAGCGGTCGGCGTATCCCAGCATGAACTCGTCGAATCCCGGGAGGAGAAAGATCCCGCGCACCTCCGAGAGACAGGCTTCGCGGAGTTCGGAAGTCTGCGGGTCCAGGAAGTATTCGACGCCACCGGATTCGGTGCCGGCGAGGCGACTGCGCGCGAGTGCAAGGCCCGCTTTCGCATCGGCCACCCTCAAATTGGTCCAACGTGTGAAGTCCTTGACGGTCGCTGGCCCGTGGCTGCGGAAGTAGCGCAAGGCCAGCTCGCCCAGCGCTTCCTCGCGTTCGAGCAGCCGGGGGTGGGGTATCCAGTCGTCGACCAAGACGAGGAGTTGCTTGCCGCCCCGCGTTGGCCCGAAGCACACGATGCCGGTCTGCGCCAGGTGCCACAGCAGGTGGTAGCCCCGTTGTCCGGCCGTGCTCAGCCCGGCCGCAGCCCACATCGTCATCAGCTCAGCACGACGCAGCTGACCACCACCGGCCAATGCCTGCACCGTCACGCTGCGCGCACGGTCAACGGTTGCGGCATCCAGGCCGAGCTGCGCGTGTCGGCCGGCGGCGCCGGCGAGCACGCGGGGGGCCAAGAGTCGCAACATCCACGGGAGGTCCTCGGCTGCCACCAGGTGCAAGGTGCCGCGCATCGGCCACGATCGGACAATCGCGCCCGCATCGAGCGCGGCCTCGACGGCCGAACGACTGCAGGACGCGGTGCGCAGTGCGACCGACGTGAGTGCCCCTGCGTAGTCCTGCGCCTGCACGGCGCTCAGCCAGCAGACGGTCTCTGCTGCCGTGGCGAAGCCGGGGCCGGCGACGCGTTGGGCCACCAGC
>JALYVL010000185.1 GCA_030853285.1 Actinomycetota bacterium
GGCCCGGTCAGCTGCTCGACGATGAGCTGCTGCGTCAAGCCGTGCACGAAGCTGATCCCGATGACGTGACCGGCACCGCGGAGCTCGCCGCCGCGGTGCTGGCCCTGGTCGATGCCGCAGGCGTGCTTCCTGGTGAGCACACCTGGCTGGGTGAGCTGCTGTTGCCCGACACCGATGGTGAACTCCGGTCCGCCGACGAGCTGCTGCTGCCCGATGCGCCGCTGCGCGCAGTGCTCGATACCGACGCACCGTTCGGCACCGTGGCCCCGAGTGTGGTCACTGAGTACGGCGCGCGCCTGTTGCAGGCCGTCGGCGTCGGTTGGGGCTTCACCGTGCTGGTTGACGACGACGCCACCGGGCCAGAGCACGAGCTCGACGGCGAGGCGCTGTGGTGGGGCGCGACCGAGCCCCGTCGCGTGGTGGCTGTGCGCGACCTGGACCTGGTCGACCCCCAGAAGTGGGCACAAGCACTGCAGCTACTGTGCGCCGAGCCGGAAACCCTTGCCGCGCTGCGAGATCCGAACGGCTACACCGCGTGGTGGTTGCGCACGCACGCCGAGTTGGACGGTACGCCGCTCGGGCACTGGCGCCACCCTGACGACGCCGCGTTCGAGGCGCTGCTCGACGCCGTGCCGGTAGCCGGGCTGCCACCCGTGGTCCTCGCGAGCACCACGGTGGATTCCGTCGCGCTGGCCGCCCTGCTGCTAAACCGTCTCGGCGATGCGTCCCGCAGTCCCAGTGTCGCGGTCATCGTGCGAACGCATGCCGCCCTCGCCGCGGCGGTCGAGGCCGGGACGGTGGCCGTCGACGACCTCGAGCCGCCGAAGCGGGTGCGGGCGCTGAGCGGTGTCATCGTCGACCCGGCTGCAGCCGCAGTGCTCGACCAGCCCTGGCTGCAGCAGGTCCTCTCCGACGACGGTCTTGTCCTCGGCGGGTTGGGCGACGCGGCGGCGACGCTCGCTGACCTGCTGGACCTGCCGCTCGCATCGGAAGACGTGATGTCGGAGGTCGTCTCGGGCGGGGAGCCCACGAGGTGGGCGGTGCTACCGGAGGCGGTGCTCGCCTGCACCCGCCTGGGCGTCGCGGTGCCGGACGATTCGCTCGT
The DNA here is from genome assembly GCA_030853285.1 of Actinomycetota bacterium. GTDB lineage: Bacteria > Actinomycetota > Actinomycetes > Mycobacteriales > Mycobacteriaceae > X156. The sequence continues at coordinate 1,106 of JALYVL010000185.1, forward strand.
CGTGCACGAGGCGTTGACCGTGCGCTGCGCTGCTCAGCAGCACGAGGTGGGTTGGTGGGTCGAGGACGGCGTCCTGCACGCGCAGCGCTGTGGGATGTTGGACGCTGCCGTGTTCTGGACGTGAGGCCGGTCCGTCGCACGGTGGCGGTGCTGCTGTTACTCGGGCTCGGTGTCGCGCTGGGCCTCTACGTCCGGAACACCGTGCCCACGGCCGATCAGGCGGTGCTGAACTTCGCATTGATCCATCGGACGGCGACGCGGACGAGCTTCTTTCACGCCGTGACCCTGTGCGGAGGTACACCCGCGGCCACCGCCGTCACCGCGGTGGTGGCTCTGATCGCTGCATGGCGACGCTGGTGGGCGCTCACCGGGAAGGTGGCGGTGGCCGGACTCGGGGCGGCAGTGCTGGTGGTCGTGGGCAAGTCTGCCTTCGGTCGTTCGCGGCCGCCCGCAGCGACGCAGCTCGGTGTGCTGCAGAGCCTGTCGTATCCCTCCGGGCATGCGCTCGGGTCGACGGTGGCGGCAATTCTCGTGCTGGCGCTCGTGTTTGCCGCCACCCGCGCTGGGTTGTGGCGGGCGCTCGCGGTGCTGCTCATGGCGGTGTACGTGGTGGGGGTGGGCCTCTCGCGGCTGTACCTGGGGGTGCACTGGGGCAGCGACGTCCTGGGCGGCTGGGCGATCGGTGCCGCCTGGGCGCTGCTGTGCCTGGGCCTGCCTGCGCCGCCCGGGCGAGATGCACATCACGACCGTGCGGGAGACGAGGTCGGTGCACCTGGGGGACCGCGCCGAACGTGGGGGAGGGACAGACGACCACCTACACGGTGACCGCGAACCCCGGTTCCGGGCGGGGCCTGTCCGTGGTCACCGCCCGCGGTCCTGCCGCGGATCCGGTCCCGCTGGCCACCTTCGAGTTCAGTGGCTGGCAGGCTCACCGGCGGGGGCGAAGCGGTGTCCTGTCGTGGCGAGGACGAGTGCGAGCGCCAGGGCCGTGGCACCGGAGATGAGTAGGGGCAGCCGCCCGGTGGTGTTCCAGGTCAGGCCGGCCCACAGCCCGGCGAGGAGGATCGCGGCGCCGGTGAGCCCTTGGTAGAGGCCTTGGGCGCTGCCTTGGCGGCCGGGTGGGGCGAGGCCGGCGACCCAGGCCTTGCCGACCCCGTCGGTGGCGGCGGCAAAGCCGCCGTAGAGCGGCAACAGCACGAACACCAGGTCCGGTGAGCTGATGAGGCCGAGACCGAGGTAGCCGATGGCGAAGAACACCAACCCGGCGGCGAAGACTAGGTGGCGGGGAATGCGGTCGGACAGGGCCCCGGCGGGGTAGGCAAGGGCGGCGTAGGCGAGGTTGTAGACGATGTAGGCGGCAATGACCCCCGCGGTGGACAGGCCCAGGTCGTGGGCGCGCAGCAGCAGCAGGGCGTCGGGAAAGTTCACCAGCGAGAACAATGTGAGCGCCCCGATCAACGCGCGCAGCCGGGGCGGCAGTGCTGTCGTCGGCGCAATGCCCTCGTGTTTCGTGGGTGCCGTGGTGGGTTCGTGGTCTTCGCGGACCGCTCGCACCAACAGCACCGATAACACCGCGGGGATCACGGCGATCAGCAGCAGTGGCCGGATGCGGTGGTCGAACAACTCATACAGACCCAACCCGAGCGCGGGACCGACGACGGCGCCGGCGGTGTCGGCGGCGCGGTGCAGCCCGAAGATGCGTCCCCGCTTGGCAGGGTCGGCACCGACCATGAGCAGCGCGTCCCGCGGTGCCCCGCGGACTCCTTTGCCGAGGCGATCCACACATCGCGCGGTCAGCACCACCGGCCACGTCGCGGCCACCGCGAGGATCAGCTTGCCGACCGCCGCCAGCCCGTAGCCCAGGGCGATCAGGGGACGCTTGCGAGTGCGGTCGGCCAGGCGCCCGGCAGCGAGTTTGGTCAGCGCTGCGACGCCTTCGGCCGCGCCTTCCACCGCCCCCACAACAGCCACCGGGGCGCCGAGGGTGACGGTGAGAAAGATGGGCAGGATTGGGTACAGCAGCTCGCTGGCGGCGTCCTGCAGGAAACTCACCCCACACAGCACCCGCACGTTCGGGGTCAGCCAGCCCGGTCGGCCGCGCCTCATCGGGGTGGTGGCGGGCATCGGCGACTCCTCACTGCGAAGGGTTCAGTGCGGTTCGCGGCGTGGCCGACTACGGTGGTTGATCGGCCGGGGCGGTCGCATGGGTGGCGAACTCCGGTAGGAACGAGTCTCAGCGAGATTAGTGGGACCTCGTTCAGAGGATCTCACCGTGCGGTGCAGCGTTGGACGTGTCGCTATCCGATCCCGCGCTGGCTGCCGCGACCACCACGACGCACGGCGCGTCGCTGCCAGAAGAAGACGCCGTAGCCGACTGCGCCCAGGGACGCACCGAGCACACAGGTGACGATTTCGGTGGAGGTGCTCGCGGCTCCGCTGAGCAGTACTGCCAGCGCCACCACCCAGCCGAGTGTCCCCGCCGCCATCACTGGGCGCGGATCGGCCAGCGCGGGCGGCAGCGGTGGGGGAGTAGGCGGTTCGGCAGGCACGGAGTCCACCGTAGCCGTGCCGCGGTTGTGTGCTGCGTGAAGTGCGCGTCATCTAGTGTGTGGCCATGAGTGAGCACGATCCGCAGCTGGCGAGCGACTTGCGACTTGCCGTGCTGCGGCTGAACCGTCGATTGCGGGCGCAGCGCACCGACGCCCGCGTGAGCCTGACGCACATCTCCGCACTGTCGACTCTGCACCTGCTCGGGCCGATGACCCCGGGGGCGTTGGCCGCGAAGGAACGGGTGCAACCCCCGTCGATGACGCGCATCATTGCGGTCCTGGAAAACCTTGGCTTCATAGGACGTGCGGCACACCCCACCGATGGTCGACAGGTGATCGTCAGTGTGTTGCCGCCCGGCGCGGAGTATCTGCAGGCGGAGATCAACGCGCGTGAGGCGTGGCTAGACAGCCGCCTGTCCGAGCTAAAGGCCGAGCAGTTGCATACCTTGCGCGCCGCTTCGGACATCATCGAACAGATGGTAAGGAGCACGGAGTAGCGCCAAAGAGGGCACAGGCAGCACGGAGTAGCGCCGCCGCCGTGGCTCTAGGTAAATTCTGATGTGTACCCGATACTTGTGCCGCAC
>JALYVL010000186.1 GCA_030853285.1 Actinomycetota bacterium
CGTGTGGCCTGGCGCACATCTTGCCCTCCGCGAGCGCCAAACCGGAACAGGTGGTCATGAGCAGCTCGTCATCGCGCCGCTACGGTCCGAATCGTGAGCGTTGGACAGAGCACGCCGTCGACGCCGGCCGGCTGCCCCGCCGCCACGACGATCCCTCCGATCGTGCCCTCGTTGCCCAGGCTCGCGCGGAGGGGCTGCGCCTGGTCACGGCCGGCCGTGTCCTCGCGCAGTACGACGTCCGCCTGCTCGACGCAGCGCGCTGAAGACGTGCCCCTGTTGAGTGCTGGCACTCGGACGTATAGAGTGCCAATTAGCACCCGGTCGGCTTCGGCTCCCGCGACGACGCAGCTGGTTCGGGTTGTTGCACTGACATTCGTGATCACCCCAGTGCCGGGGAACACCCTGGCACGCTACGACCCCTGAAAGTGGAGGTCTCATCGTGGCGAGCGTGAACATCAAGCCGCTTGAGGACAAGATCCTCGTCCAGGCCAACGAGGCCGAGACGACTACCGCCTCCGGCCTGGTCATCCCCGACACGGCCAAGGAGAAGCCCCAGGAGGGCACCGTCGTCGCCGTCGGTCCCGGCCGCATCAGCGAGAAGGGCGACCGAGTTCCGATGGACGTCGCCCCTGGCGATGTCGTCATCTACAGCAAGTACGGCGGCACCGAGATCAAGTACGCGAACGAGGAGTACCTCATCCTCTCCGCGCGCGACGTCTTGGCTGTTGTCAGCAAGTAAGTAGGCAGCTGGTGCACCGCCCCGGCGGCTCGGGTCATCCCGGGCCCCGGGGCTGTGTGCATTCAGCCAGCTTTTCGTCCCCCATCACGTGCACCGCCCGAACGGGAGCAGTAGAACCACATGCCCAAGCAGATCGAGTTCAACGAAGTTGCCCGCCGCGCGATGGAGCGCGGAGTCGACAAGCTCGCCGACACCGTCAAGGTCACCCTCGGCCCGCGCGGGCGGCATGTGGTGCTGGCCAAGAGCTTCGGCGGACCCACAGTCACCAATGACGGCGTGACCATCGCCCGCGAGATCGAGCTGGACGACCCCTTCGAGAACCTCGGTGCCCAACTGGTCAAGAGCGTAGCCACCAAGACCAACGACGTTGCCGGCGACGGCACCACCACGGCCACCGTGCTCGCCCAGGCCATGGTCCGCGCCGGGCTGCGCAACATCGCGGCAGGCGCCAACCCGATGGCGATGGGCAAGGGCATCGACGCGGCAGCCACCAAGGTCGTCGAGGTGCTCATCGCCGCGGCCACCCCGGTGGTCGGTGCCGAAGCCATCGCCCAGGTTGCCACGGTGTCCTCGCGCGACGAGGAGGTCGGGGCGATGGTCGGCGAGGCGATGACCGCCGTCGGCGCCGACGGTGTGGTCACGGTGGAGGAGTCGTCCACTCTGGACACCGAGCTGGTGGTGACCGAGGGTGTGCAATTCGACAAGGGCTACATCTCGCCGTACTTCGTCACCGATACCGAGTCGATGCAGGCCGTGCTGGAGGACGCCTACATCCTGCTGCACCGCGACAAGATCAGCTCGCTGGCCGAATTGTTGCCACTGCTCGAGAAGATCGCCGAGGCTGGCAAACCGGTGCTGATCGTCGCCGAGGACATCGAGGGCGAGGCACTGTCCACGCTGGTGGTCAACGCCATCCGCAAGACCGTGAAGGCCTGCGCGGTGAAAGCGCCCTTCTTCGGAGACCGCCGCAAGGCCTTCCTGGACGACCTCGCCGTCGTCACCGGTGCCCAGGTCATCACCGCCGAGGTGGGCCTCTCGCTGAAGGAGACCGGCCTCGACGCACTGGGCACCGCCCGCCGCATCGTCGTCACCAAGGACGACACCACTCTCGTGGACGGCGCCGGCAGCGCCGAGGACATCGCCGGACGCATCGCGCAGCTGCGCCGCGAGGTGGAGGAGACCGACTCCGACTGGGACCGCGAGAAGTTGGAGGAGCGCCTGGCCAAGCTCGCAGGCGGTGTCGCCGTGGTCAAGGTGGGTGCCGCCACCGAGACCGCCCTGAAGGAGCGCAAGCACCGGGTGGAGGACGCGGTCGCCGCGGCCAAGGCTGCGGTGGAGGAGGGCATTGTGGCCGGTGGCGGCTCCGCCTTGGTGCACGCCGCTGAGTCCCTGGATGGCGCGCTCGGCTTCACCGGCGACGAGGCGACCGGAGTGGCCGTGGTGCGTACCGCGTTGTCCGCGCCCTTGTTCTGGATCGCGGCCAACGCCGGCGAGGAAGGCTCCGTGGTGGTGAACAAGGTCGCGGCGCTACCGGCCGGCCAAGGCTTCAACGCGGCGACGCTGTCCTACGGCGACCTGGTGGCCGAGGGCATCGTCGACCCGGTCAAGGTCACCCGCTCCGCGGTGATCAACGCCGCCTCGATCGCCAGGATGGTGCTCACCACGGAGAGCGTGGTCGTGGAGCGCAAGGAGCAGCCGGACGCCGACGCCGACAGTGGGCACGGCCACGGCCACGGTCACGGGCACGGTCCCGGCTTCTGAGTGAGACGACAGGGGCCGCACTTCCATCCGGAGTGCGGCCCCTGTCGTGTGCCGGAAAGGACACCACGGTGACGGCGGACGAGGTCCTGCTGTACGACGCGGCATTCGGCGAGTACCCGGGCACTCATCCGCTGCCCTCGGCCAGCACGACGACGGGCCGGTGGTGGCGGGCGGTGACGCTCGGCGGCCAGGGCCGCTACGCCGCGGCACAGACCGAGCTGGACCTCATCCTGCGGGAATCCAAGGGCGGCCCGTGGGTCTCGTTGGCCGCCAGCACCCGCGGCTCGCACTTGCGCCAGCTCGGTAGGCACGCGGCGGCGCAACCATGGGATGCTCGCGCACTGGTTGCCGCCTCGACCCCGCAGGCGCGCGTCGACGCGCTGCTCGGCTTGGCCGCCGACGCACTGGGCACCGGGCAGGCCCCGGTGGCGCAGCGCCTGCTCAGCCGATGCGCGCCGAGCCTGGATACGGCGGGGTGGCGCGGGCGACTGCGCTGGCACTGGGTGTCCGCGGAAACCGCGCTGTGCACCGGGGAGGGCGGCTTGGCGCTGCAGCACGCCCGGCAAGGCAATGTGCTGGCGCAGCACTGTCCCTCGCGGCGCCATCAGGTGAAGTCACGCCTCATCCTCGCGGCGGCGCAGGGTCGCGATGGTGGTCAACTCGCCAGGGAACTGGTGGAGCAGTCCGCAGCACTCGGTCTGCTCCCGCTGCAGTGGGCGGCAGCGATGCTGCTGAACGCGCTGGAGCCCGGCCAGGAAGCCGACGACCACCTGGAGGCCACATCCGAGTTGCTGCACCGACGCGGTGGAGTGCTCGGCTGAACGGCCAGCGGCTACGGTGGACCCGGCGACGAGAGGGCAGTCGAGCAGTGCCCGGCCACCGGATACCTGGACGGCGTAACGCTGGAGTGAACGCGAGCGATGGATATACCGGGGGACGGGCTGGACGAGGACGCCACCGCAGCGGTGCGCGGCGATCGTGCAGCCCTCGCCCGTGTCCTTGAAGCCATCAGACCGATCGTGGTGCGGTACTGCCGCGCACGCGTTGGAGCGTCCCACCGGGGCTACGGTTCCGCCGATGACGTCGCACAGGAGGTGTGTCTCGCCGTGATCACCGCGCTACCGCGTTACCGCGACCAAGGCCGCCCCTTCCTGGCTTTCGTGTACGGCATTGCCTCCCACAAGGTGGCCGATGCGCACCGGAGTGCGGCGCGCAACCGGGCGGACTTGGTGGCCGAGGTTCCCGAGGCAGAGGCGGAAACCGACGGTCCCGAGCAGCGGGCGCTGGATGCGGAGGCCGCTGCTCGGATGGCGTCGCTGCTGGACACCCTTCCGGAGCGGCAGCGCGAGATACTGGTGCTGCGTTTGGTCGTCGGGATGTCCGCGGAGGAGACGGCCGCCGCGGTGGGTGGCACCGCGGGCGCTGTGCGGGTGGCCCAGCACCGCGGGCTCACCAAGCTCAAGGAAACCTTGGCCGCCGAGGCCGCCAAAGCCGGTGAAGCGACATGAACGAAAACGAAGACGTGCCAACGGTGTTACCGGTGGGACTGAGTCTGAGTGCGGTGCAGACCGACGACGCCCTGGTGGAGTCGCTGCGGCGGGAAACACGATCACCCGAAGAATCTGAACTCACGCGCCTCCTGCTCGCCTGGAAGCGGGACATCGGGGGCGCAGAGTTGCCCGCCCAACCCGACCTGCCTGCGGCCGAACGTGCGCTGGCGTCTCAGGGG
>JALYVL010000187.1 GCA_030853285.1 Actinomycetota bacterium
CCCAGTTGGCTTTCCGCACTGTGTTTGGCTGCATTATCGCTGAACTGGGAGGCGAACACGTTCTGGTCCCCTGTCGTCGGGTCACGGCCGCATCACTGTGACTTTGCGCAACTGTCTCGTGAATGGACCTTTGATCGCAAGTAAATGGCCTGAGAATTGGTCATTGTAATGGTGTGCTGACACAGAGTGATGGAGATCAGCGCGCATAGTGGTGCACGGCGCCGGTCACCGCGAGCCCCACGGTGCTCTGCAGTGTCGGCAGCGCACGGGACGTCGTACGCGCCAGCACGGCGGCCCCTGCGGGCAGCAACCGCAGCGCGATCGTCGCGTCGTGTCCGTAGTAGTCGATGCGCTCCACACACGCAGATGTTGCCGCAGGATCCTCGCTGAGCACGATCTGCTCGGGACGAATGAGCACGGTGATCGGTCCGTCGTGCGCTGCCTCCTGCAGAGCCAATGAGCCGAGGACGCACTCCGCCCGGCCCCCGCGGGCGGTTGCGTCGAGTAGGACCGCCTCGCCCACGAAGGCAGCGGTTGCCGTGTCGGTGGGCGCCTCGTACACCTGCGTCGGGGTGTCGAACTGGGTGACGCGTCCGGCGCGCATCACCGCGACGTGATCGGCCATGGAGAGCGCCTCGGTCTGGTCGTGGGTGACCAGCACGGCGGTGGCACCTGCGGCGTGCAGCGCGTCGGACACGGCCCGGCGCGTCTCGGCGCGAAGACTCGCATCCAGGGAGGAGAACGGCTCGTCGAGCAACACCAGGGTGGGCTGCGGAGCCAGGGCGCGGGCGAGCGCGACGCGCTGTTGCTGACCTCCGGAGAGCTGGTGCGGCGGCCTCGTCGCGTGCGCAGCGCTCAGCCCGACCAGTTCGAGCAGCTCGGCCACCCGTTCGCCAGCCCGGCGCTGGGCGCGGGGCAGGCCGAAGGCAATGTTGTGGGCGACGTCCAGATGCGGGAACAGCGCGCCCTCCTGGGGCACGTAACCCACCCGGCGGCTGCGGGCCTTGACCGAGCGCCCGGGCCCGAACACCAATTGTTCGCCGAACCCGATGGTGCCCGCGTCGGGGTTGTCGAACCCGGCGACCAGACGCAGCAGAGTGGTCTAGCCGCAACCGGACGCGCCGAGCAGGGCGGTCAGGGACCCGCTTGCGACCTCGAGGTCCACGCCGTCGAGCACCGTGGTGCTGCCGAAGCGTTTGTGCACGCCCCGAACACTGAGAGCGCTCATGTCGGCAGTCCCTCTGCGGCCGTCCGGGTGAGCAGGTAGGTGGCGGGCAGCGAGATGGCGACCATGAGCGCAGCGTAGGGCGCCGCGGCGCCGTACGACAGGCTGCTGCTGAAGCTCCAGAACTTGGTGGCCAGGGTGTCCGTGCCCAGCGGTGCCAGCAGCAGCGTCGCGGTCAGTTCGGTGACCACGGACAGGAAAACCAGCGCGGTCCCCGCCCCGAGGCCACGACCGATCAGCGGCAGCGTCACCCGCGCCAGCCGCGACAGCGCTCCTGCTCCCAACCCCGTGGCCACCTCGTCGTACAACGGTGGGGCCTGCTCGAAGGCGGCACGGACATTCACCATCGCCATGGGCAGGAACAAGATGACGTAAGCCGCCACCAGCACGGGGCCGGTCTGGTACAGCGGCTGGGCGAAGCGAATGGTGAGGGTGACCAGGGCCAGGGCGATCACGATGCCGGGCAGTGCGCTGGCGAAGTAGGTGCTGCGCTCGAGCACCGTGGCGAAGCGGCCGTGGTGGCGCACCGTCAACCACGCCACCGGAACCGCCAGCACGGTGGTGAGCACCGCGGCCACGACGCCGAGGCCCAGCGAGCTGAGTAACGTGCTGGCCAAGGTGTCGAGCGGGAATGCCGTCGAGCTGCCGGTGGCCAGCCAGTAGCCGAGACTGCCCACCGGCACCGCCAGGGCCAAGCCGATGAGGGCGGCGAGAAGCACCCATGCCGGTGCGGCGAGCACCCCCAGACGTAGCCGCGTCGCAGGCCGGGCCGCACCTGCGCCCACCCGGGCGTAGCGGGCCCGGCCGCGCAACTTCAGCTCGGCGAGCAGCAGTATCAGGCAGGCCAGCACCAACACGGTGGCCAGGCTGTTGGCGGCGGGCCCGCTGAACGAGGAGCGGTACTGGTCGTAGATCGCGGTGGTGAAGGTGGCGAATTGCAGCATCTGCAGGGCCCCGAACTCGGCAAGCAGGTGCAGGCCCACCAACAGGCAACCGCCGAACAGCGCCGGGCGCAGCTGCGGGAGCACCACTCGGCCGAACGTGGCCCACTGCCCGAGGCCCAAGGCGTAGGCGGTCTCCTCCAGTGCCGGATCCAGCCCCCGCAACATCGCGGCCACCGGCAGGTACACCAGCGGGAAATAGGACAGCGTGACCACCAACCACGCGCCGCCCAGCTGCTGCAGCGAGGGCGCGAGCGAAACCCAGGCGTAGCTGTTGACGAACGCAGGCACCGCCAACGGAGCGACGAGCAGGATGTTCCACAGCCGGCGCCCGGGTACGTCGGTGCGCTCGACCAACCAGGCCGCGCCCACGCCCAACCCCGCACAGGAAAGGACGGTCAGCACCGTGAGTTCACTGGTGTTCCACAGCAGCTCGGCGGTGCGGGCCCGGAAGACCAGCTGCGATACCTCGGTCCAGCCCGCGCCGATGGTGTAGCCGATGACGTAGAACAGCGGCAGCAGCGCCAGCAGCGCCACCGCGGTCGCACCGACGCGGAGCAGGAGCCCGGCGGGAATCGCCGTGCTCTTACTCGCGCCCGCCCGGAGGTCGATCACCTCAGAGCAGGCCGGTCTGCTGCATCAGGGCAACCACGCGAGGGCCGTTGAGCGCCGACACGTCCACCTTGGGGGCTCCGAGCTCGCTCAGCGGCTTCAGCTTCGCGTTGGCGGGCACGTCACTGGCGATGCTGTACTCCATTGCTGTGCTGTCGGACAGGATCTGCTGGCCCTTCTTGCTGGTGAGGAAGGCGATGAACTGTTGCGCCGCCGCGGAGTGCTTGCTCGATTTGAGCACACCCGCGCCGGAGACGCTGAGGAAGGCTCCCGGGTCTTGATTGCCGAAGTACTTGAGCTGGACGTTGTTGCTGTTGGCGCCGCTCTCGGCCTGGTCCTTGAACCAGTAGTAGTGGTAGATCACCCCGGCCTCGATCTCCCCGGAGTTCACCGCCTTCATCACCGAGGTGTTGCCCTTGTAGATCTTGGCGTTGTCCTTGAGGCCCTTGAGCCACGCGGTGGCGGCAGCTTCGCCCTTGAGTTGGACCACGGCACTGACGATGGCCTGGAAGTCCGCGCCAGACGGGGAGATGCCGATCTTGCCCTTCCACTGCGGCTGGGCCAGGTCCATGATCGAGGCAGGCAGCTGCTCGGGGGTGAGCTTGCTCGGGTTGTAGGGCAGCACTGTGGAGCGTGCCGCCCATCCGACCCAGTTACCGTCGCTCGGGGCGTACTGCGCGGGGACCTGATCGCGCGCGGTCTGCTCGACCGGGGCGAACAGGCCCTTGCTGTCCGCCAGCGACATGCCGGGGGAGTTCTCGGTGAGGAAGACGTCCGCGGGTGAGGCCGCACCTTCCTGCACGATCTGGTTGGACAGCTCCGAGTCGTCGCCGTTGCGCATGGTGACCTTGATGCCGGTCTGCGTGGTGAACGCGTCGGCCTCGAGCTTGGTCAGGTCCTCGTGCTGGGCGTTGTACACCGTGATGCTCTGGCTGTCTCCGCCGCTGGAGCTTCCGCAGGCCGCTGCTGCAGCGGCGACGGCCACCACCATGCTCGTCGCCACGGTCGCACGGATCAGTCCACGTCTACTCAGGCTCATGCTGGGCACCTTACTCGCTTGGTTAGGGTTGCCTCACCTTAGCCCATTGGGGGTCCGCAGACGCCACCTCACTTTCGCTGGGGAACGCTCACCCACACACGTGGCCCAACGTTTCCAAGCAGGGGTGGGAACCGGCTTGACTCCGTACGCGTCGTATCGCTGTGCTGCTCGCCCACACGCTGCGTCGCCAAGACGGGGTGATTACGTACGCCCAGGCAATCGAGTGCGGGTTGACCGCACGACAGATCGAGCACCGCAAGGTCATCGGTAGCTGGCTACGGGTCGGCCCGCAGGTGTACTTCACCGCCGACCGGACGTACGGCGAGCGCGCCCGTCTCCGCACCGCCGTGTACTCCGCCGGGGCCGGTGCCGCCGCTGACGGGCTATCTGCAGCCTGGTGGTT
>JALYVL010000188.1 GCA_030853285.1 Actinomycetota bacterium
CTCAATCAGGTGCCTGCGGGTGGCCGATCGCAGCGCGTCGTGCGTCGAAACCGGGCGCCCCGTCATCATCCCGCCATCCTCCTCCGGCGACCCGACGTGGCGTCATAGCCCTGGTTTAGAAGATCAGCATCATCTAAACTACGGCCTACCGCACAATCGCCACCGCGAGGAGAAGCCGATGCAGCAGGTCGCGACGCGAAATGCGATGTCCGACGCCGTGGCCCAGCTGGATCCGACATGACCGCGCTGGCTCCGACGCCGATCCAGACCACGCCCTACCCGGTCAGGCGGGCGCGCAAGGGCAACATCCTCACCAAGCTGCTGAATACGACCGACCACAAGACAATCGGCCTGATGTACCTGGTGACCTCGTTCGCCTTCTTCATGGTCGGCGGGTTGATGGCTCTGCTCATGCGGACGGAGCTCGCCCGGCCCGGAATGCAATTCCTGTCCAACGAGCAGTACAACCAGTTGTTCACCATGCACGGCACCATCATGTTGCTGCTGTACGCGACGCCGACCGTGTTCGGCTTCGCCAATTACATCCTGCCGCTGCAGATCGGTTCACCGGACGTCGCCTTTCCCCGGCTCAACGCGTTCTCCTACTGGCTGTTCCTCTTCGGCGGGCTGATCACCCTGTCCGGCTTCATCACCCCTGGCGGTGCGGCCGACTTCGGCTGGTTCGCCTATACCCCGCTGTCCGACGCCGTGCACTCACCGGGTGCCGGTGCCGACCTCTGGATCACCGGGCTGACCATCGCCGGTCTGGGCACCATCCTCGGCGCCGTCAACATGATCACCACAGTGGTGTGTCTGCGCGCACCGGGGATGACCATGTTCCGGATGCCCATTTTCGTGTGGAACATCTTGGTCACCATGATCCTGGTGCTCATGGTGTTCCCGCTGCTGGCTGCCGCGCTGCTGGGTCTGCTGGCCGATCGGCAGCTCGGCGCGCACCTCTTCGACCCGGCCAACGGCGGAGCGATCCTGTGGCAGCACCTGTTCTGGTTCTTCGGCCATCCCGAGGTCTATATCGTGGCCATCCCGTTCTTCGGCATCGTGAGTGAGATCTTCCCGGTGTTCAGCCGCAAGCCGCTGTTCGGCTACAAGGCTCTGGTTTATGCGACGGTAGCGATCGGCGCCCTGTCGATGGCGGTGTGGGCGCACCACATGTTCGCCACCGGGGCCGTGCTGCTGCCGTTCTTCTCCTTGATGAGCTTCCTCATCGCCATCCCGACCGGCATCAAGTTCTTCAACTGGATCGGCACGATGTGGAAGGGGCAGCTGACCTTCGAGACGCCGATGCTGTTCTCGCTGGGATTCCTCGTCACCTTTTTATTCGGCGGGCTCACCGGGGTGATCCTCGCCAGCCCCGCCCTGGACTTCCAGGTATCGGACAGCTACTTCCTGGTGGCGCACTTTCACTACGTGCTGTTCGGCACCATCGTGTTCGCCACCTACGGCGGCATCTACTTCTGGTTCCCCAAGATGACCGGCCGGATGATGGACGAGCGCTTGGGCAGGTTCCACTTCTGGCTCACCTTCGTGGGTTTCCACACCACGTTCCTGGTGCAGCACTGGCTGGGCAACGAGGGCATGCCCCGGCGCTACGCCGACTACTTGCCAGGCGACGGCTTCACCACGTTGAACACCGTCTCCACCATCGGCGCGTTCATTCTCGGGGCCTCGATGCTGCCGTTCATGTGGAACGTCTTCATCAGCTACCGCTACGGCGAGGTGGTCACCGTGGACGATCCCTGGGGTTACGGAAACTCGCTGGAGTGGGCGACGAGTTGTCCACCGCCGCGGCACAACTTCACCGAGCTGCCGCGGATCCGTTCCGAGCGGCCCGCGTTCGAGCTGCACTACCCGCAAATGTCCGAGCGGATGCGGGCCGAGTCGCATGTGGGCAGCAAGCACGCGGCGCCGTCCGAGCTGGTGACGAACGTGGTGGAACCGGACGCCACCAGCGGAAGTGATCCGCAATCGCGCTAGCCGTCGCGGTAGCGACAAAGGGTGCTCCTGTCGCGGTAGCGACAAATGTGCTCCGGCCGCGGTAGTTTCGCCTGGTGCCCGAGCTGCCGGAGGTCGAAGCGCTGGCCCACCACCTGCGCACGCATGCGGTGGGCACCGTGATCGGCCGCGTCGACGTCGCCGCGCTCACCGTGCTCAAGACCTTCGACCCACCGGTGACCGCACTGGTCGGCCGGGCGGTCACCGGTGCGACGCGGCATGGCAAGCACCTCGACCTCGACTGCGACGGCCTGCACTTGGTGGTGCACCTGTCCCGCGCCGGCTGGCTGCGGTGGTCGGACTCCTTGAGCGCCACTCCGCCGAAGCCGGGCAAGGGGCCGCTCGCGTTGCGGGTGCACTGCGGATTGCCCCCTGGCGCACCGGGTTTCGACCTCACCGAGGCGGGTACCCAGAAGCGCCTTGCGGTGTGGGTGGTCCGCGATCCGGCTGAGGTGCCCGGCATCGCCAAGCTGGGTCCGGACGCCCTCGAGGTGGACGTGTCGACGCTGACCGAGCTGCTCACCGGCAAGCGGGAGCGGCTGAAGACGCTGCTGGTGAACCAGTCGTGGCTGGCCGGCGTGGGCAACGCGTACTCCGATGAGATTCTGCACGTCGCCCGGCTGTCGCCGTTCGCCGTCGCGGGCAAGCTGACGCCCGAGCAGGTCCAGCGCTTGCACGACGCGCTCACCGAGGTGCTGCACTCGGCGGTGGAGCGCTCCGTCGGGCAAGACGCGGCGCGGCTCAAGGGTGAGAAGCGGTCGGGGTTGCGCGTGCACGCCCGTACGGGGCTGCCGTGTCCGGTCTGCGGCGACACCGTGCGCGAGGTGTCGTATGCGGAGCGCTCCTTCCAGTATTGCCCGACGTGTCAGACCGGCGGCAAGCCGTTGGCCGACCGCAGGATGTCGCGGTTGCTGCGCTGAGTTTCATGCCCAGCATGGGACCCCCAGAGTGGCGCCCAAGCACGCGTCGCGACACAGTAGGGGCATGGCTGACGACGACGACAACGACCTGAACGCAGAGATGCTGGACGCCAGCGAGAGCACGGACTCCGATGAGCTCGGCGAGCGCGTCGGCGACTCCATTGCCGAACCCCCCGAGAACTGGGCCGCGTCAGATCGGGTGGGCACCACCGAGCGGGAGGAGCGCGAGGGCGAGACGCTGGACGAGCGCCTGGCGGAAGAGCGCCCAGATGTCGCACCCGTGGAGCAGCCCGATCGTCCCTCGGCCAACACCGACCCGGAGGATTTGGACGAGTCGATCGACGATGTCGTGGTCGCGGGCGAGCCGGTGGACGGCGAGGACATCGCTTACGACTGACGTCCGTGGCCTGACGTTCCGTACCCTGGCCGCATGGCGAACTGGAACATTGGAGTGCCCAAGCAACTGACCGATCGGTTGCCCACGCGGATCTCGGGTGGTCACTCACCGGTGGTACCGGTGGTGCGGCTGCACGGCATCATCGCCTCGGGCGCCGCCGGGCTTGGCCGTCAGCTGCTCAACGCGGACAGTGTCGAGGGGGCGCTGAAGCGGGCGTTCACCGCCGACGGGGCTCAGGCCGTGGCCTTGGCGATCAACTCACCCGGTGGTTCGCCCACCCAGAGTCAGCTCATCGGTAGCCGGATCCGTCAGCTCGCCGCCGAGCACGAGCTGCCGGTGATCGCCTTCTGCGAGGACGTCGCCGCCTCAGGTGGGTATTGGTTGGCCTGTGCGGCGGACGAGATCATCGCGACCCCGACCTCGTTGCTCGGCTCCATCGGTGTGGTGTCGTCGGGGTTTGGCTTGGAGGGGCTGATCGCCAAGCTCGGGGTGGAGCGGCGGCTGCACACCGCAGGTACCAACAAGGCGCGGCTCGACCCCTTCTCTGCAGAGAAGGACGACGACGTGCAGTGGCTGCTGGGCATGCAATCCGACATTCACGACGAGTTCGGTGCGTGGGTGCGGGAGCGCCGGGGGAACAAGCTCGTGGGCACCGACGAGGAGCTGTTCACCGGCGAGGTGTGGATCGGCCGCAAGGCGCTGGAGCTCGGGTTGGCCGATGGACTCGGGACACTGCGCGAGGTGCTGGCGCAGCGCTACCCGGACGCCGAACTGCAGGCGATGCACGCCCGCAAGTCGCTGGCCGCGCGCTTGGGGTTGCCTGCGGCCGCAGCGCCGCGTGGGTTGCCGGAGGCAGCAGTCGCGCTGGTGGGTGCATTGGAACAGCGT
>JALYVL010000189.1 GCA_030853285.1 Actinomycetota bacterium
CGCCCGTAGTGAACGGCAAGGAGTAGAACGCCATGTCCCACGCCCGGGTGGCGTTCTCCACCACGGCAAGCTCGTCGACGCCGCAGTTGATCAGCCGCGCGATCGCCGTGTAGGTGCCCCCCACGGCCTGCGCGGCCTGCGCCGCCGCCTCGTAGCCGCCGATACTGGCCTCCAGGCGCAGGTGCGCGATCACGGCGTCGGTGACCACACTCGGTGGCAGCGCCGCCCCCGCGTTGTTCAGATGTGCCACCGTCTCGCAGCCCGGGGTGTCCCGCCGGGCCCGGGCAACGTCCAATCCCATGCGCGCGAGCTTAGTTGGGCGGTTGCTGGTCAGGGAGTGGCCAACGGCAGTGCGGTTTCTGCGAGTCCGGGCGTGGCGTTGCGCTTGCGGAACCATTCGGTGCCGAACGCCGCGGTCAGCGCCTCGGGCGGGAGCGCGAGGAACGGGCCGAAGTCGCCGATCTGTGAGGCGTAGACCACCATGGCCGCGCGCTTGGCCGCGATGGCGGCGCCGACGTCGACGGCGGTGGTGAGCTGATCGGCGGGCAAGCCGAAGCTGTCCACATCCGGCGCTGACTCACCGGACCACTCCGGGTTCATGCTCATCATCGCGGCGAAGTGATCCCGGTTGGCGGTCGCCTCGTAGACGTGGGGTACCTCGGCGAGCTCAGCGGCCCGAACTCCCACTCGGTGCACCTGAATGTGGTCGGGATGGCCGTAGTTGCCGTTCGGGTCGTAGACGGTGAGCACCTGGCAGGCCTCCTCGTGCAGTACGGCGGCGAGCTCACCGGCTGCGCGTTCGACGTCGGTGTTGGCGAAGGCCTCGTGGTGGTCGTTGTGGGCGGTGCCTGCCATCCCGGAGTCGGCGTAGCCCAACATCACCAAACGCTGCGCACCGAGGATGTCGACCGAGGCCTCCAACTCGGCGCGGCGTCGCACGGTCAACGGCTCCCCGACGGCCAGCAGTCCGGCCGGCACCTCGCCCAACGCACCGTCGGTCGCGGTCACCACCACCACCCGATGGCCGGCATCGGCGGCAAGGCGCATCACCCCACCGGTGGTGAACACTTCGTCGTCGGGATGGGCGTGAAAACACACCAGCACACTCATGCCCGCATGCTCGCACGAACCCAGCCGCCCGTTCGCGCCGACGTTATCTACTCACGAGTAATATGGCGCTCCATGGCGAACAACAACACCCGGGACGGCGTCGCACCGGTACCCAGAGATGTGCTGGGCTACGGCCTGGCCGCGCTGAACTGGGTGGCCGGTTCGCCCGTGCTGGACCGGCTGGGATTGCGCAAGCGGGCGGAGCAGGTGGCGTTCCAGGCGTCGAAGACAGGCTTCCGTGTGGCGGGTGCGGCCAGCCGGGGATTCAGCTCCGCGCAGGGGCTGGCGAAACCCGCGCGTTTGCCCGCCAGCAAACCCAGTGATCTGTTCGACCTGGCGCCGGATGCCGAGCAGCAGATGATCGTCGAGACGGTTGCCGCGTTCGCGAGTGAGCAGCTACGGCCGGTGGCAGCAGAGGCGAACGAGAGCTGCGCGGCGCCTGCCGGGCTGCTCGAGCGGGTCAACGAGCTGGGCGTGACGTTGGTCGGGGTTCCCGAGGAGCTCGGCGGGGTAGGCACCGAGCGTTCGGCGGTGACCAACGTGCTGGTGGCCGAGGCCCTGGCGCACGGCGACCTGGGCTTGGCGGTGTCCTGTCTCGCTCCGTCCGCAGTGAGCACCGCCTTGGTGCTCTGGGGCGACGAGCGCCAGCAGGCCACCTACCTGCCCAGCTTCGTGGGTGAGCGCGTCCCCGCCGCCGCACTCGTGGTGCTGGAGCCGCGCGCGCTGTTCGACCCGTTCACGCTGCAGACCACGGCGCGGCGGAGCGGCGGCGGCTTCACCCTTACCGGGGTCAAGTCGATGGTGCCGCGCGCAGCCGAGTGTGAGGTGTTCGTGATCGCTGCCGAGGTAGAAGGTGCAGGGCCAGCCTTGTTCCTCGTCGAGTCCGACACCGCCGGGCTGAGCATCGAAGCCGAGCCTGCCATGGGCCTTCGTGCGGCAGGCATGGGACGCGTGGTGCTGCAGGACGTGCAGCTCAGCCGGGCCGCCCTGCTGGGTGAAGGCAGCATCGAGGTCTATGCCGAGTGCATTCGGCTGGCGCGCCTGGCCTGGTGCGCACTGGCCGTGGGCACCAGCAAGGCAGTCCTGGACTACGTCATTCCCTACGTCAACGAGCGGATGGCATTCGGCGAGCCGATCAGCAACCGTCAGGGCGTGGCGTTCAAGGTGGCCGACCTGGCCATTGAGCTCGAAGGCATGCGCTTGCTGACCTATCGTGCCGCCAGTCGGGCCGCCCAGGGCAAAGCCTGCGCGCGCGATACCGCACTCGCCCGGCGCTTGTGCGGCGAAAAGGGGATGATCATTGGCAGTGACGGGGTGCAGCTGCTCGGTGGGCACGGCTTTGTCAAGGAACACCCGGTGGAACGCTGGTATCGCGACCTGCGTGCCATCGCAGTGATGGAAGGAATTGTGCTCGCATGATCAGCCTCGAGGTGCCGAGGAAGTTCTCGGCCATCATCAACCAGGCTCATCAGACCGCCGCCGAGGTGCTGCGCGCCAACTCACGCAAGTACGACGTTGCTGAGCACGCTTACCCCAAAGAGCTGGACCTGCTGGCCTCGGTCGTGGACGGTCTCAACGCATCGTCGAGCACGAGCGGTGCCGGGGCGGCGGGAGTCCGGCGGGCCGAGCCGACGGGCACGCCCAAGAACGCCAACGGCACCAACATGTCCACCGCGCTGTCCATCATGGAGATGTGCTGGGGCGACGTGGGGCTGCTGCTCTCCATGCCGCGCCAAGGGCTGGGCAACTCCGCCATCGCCTCGGTGGCCGACGACGAGCAGCTCAAGCGGTTCGCCGGCACCTGGGCGTCGATGGCCATCACCGAGTCTCAATGCGGCTCGGACTCCGCGGCCATCCGCACCACCGCGGTCCTCGAGGGCGAGCACTACGTACTTAACGGCGAAAAGATTTTCGTCACCGCTGGGCAGCGCTCGGACTCCGTGGTGGTCTGGGCCACCCTGGACCGCAGCCTGGGCCGCGCCGCGATCAAGTCGTTTCTGGTCACCAAGGACACCCCCGGCCTCACCGTGGCGCGCCTGGAGCACAAGCTCGGCATCCGCTCCTCCGACACCGCAACCCTGCTGCTGGAGAACTGCCGGGTGCCCAAGAAGAACCTGCTGGGCAACCCGGAGATCGACACCTCCGGCGGCTTCGCCGGGGCGATGCAGACCTTCGACAACACCCGGCCCTTGGTGGCCGCCATGGCCGTCGGCGTGGCGCGGGCAGCGCTGGAGGAGACTCGTCGGTTGCTCACCGAGGCCGGTGTGGACGTCGACTACGACCGCCCATTGAATAACCAGGCGCACGCCACCGCGATGTTTCTCACCCTGGAGGCGGACTGGGAGGCCGCGTATCTGCTGGTCCTGCAGGCGGCGTGGATGGCCGACAACGGCAAGCCGAACTCCGTGCAGGCGTCGATGGCCAAGGCCAAGGCCGGCCGTAGTGGCACCGAGATCACCCTGCGCTGTGTCGAGCTCGCCGGAACCCTCGGCTACAGCGAACACAGCCTGCTGGAGAAGTGGGCGCGGGACTCCAAGATCCTGGACATCTTCGAAGGCACGCAGCAGATTCAGCAGCTCATCGTGGCGCGGCGGTTGCTGGGCAAGAGCTCGGCGGACCTGAAGTGATGCGGGAGGCCTGAGCGGCCGTGTGGTGGGAGGGCAGGATGGTGCGCGCGGCAGTTTTTCTGCGGACCGACCCTGCCCGGGACCCGCAGTTTCGGTGGTGGCGGCAGCTGAATGACGAGCACCTTCTCAGCCGGATTCGTCAGCCCGAGGAGCTCATGCTGACCTATCGGCCGTGCTCGGCGTCGCGGCGCGCGTTGACCGCACTCGTCGACGTCGAGCAGCACTGCTGGCGGTCGCTCAACTGGCTCGTCATCGACACCGACGAGCTGATGCTGGTGGTGCGAGGCACACCCGGCGATCTGGACGCCTTCTGTTCACCTCTCTGAAAGTCGACGCACCCCATGGGGTTGGCGGTAGCGTGTGCCGCCATGGGTGAACGCCGGACGAAGGTGGCCGTGGTCTACGGGGGCCGCAGCAGCGAGCACGCGGTGAGCTGCGTGTCCGCGGGC
>JALYVL010000190.1 GCA_030853285.1 Actinomycetota bacterium
GACGGCGATGAGGTCCAACCCGGTGCGGCTCGGAGCGGGCACGGTGCGCTGGACGATCCGCATGCTGCCCGGCCTGCGGCCGAGCTCGCGGGTGTCGAGCACGAGCGGCGCGGACGGATCGAGCTGGGTTCCGCGCCGGCGATGTGCTCCCTGGCGGTCTACTGCCATGACAACTGCTCGTGACTCCTCAGACGGTGGCTCTTCTCCAGCGGGCAACCACTCCACGGTACGTCACGTGGCGCCGGGAGGCGATCAGCTGCGGTAGTCGGGTGCGCTCACTCCGGAGCGCAGCTGCTGTCGACCCCGGGTGATGGTCCGCAACGTGCCGGTGAGCGTCTCCTCGAAGGTGGCCAACTTGGTGTCGACGTAGACGTCGCACTCGCCGCGGAGCCGGTCGGACTCCTCGTGCGCCGCGTCGATGATGGTCGCCGACTCCGCTCGCGCCGCCTGCACGACCTCGGTCTGGGACACCAAACGCTTTTGCTCCGACTCACCGTCGGCCACGGAGCGGTCATAGGAGCTCTGTCCGGCGACGACCATGCGCTCGGCGTCGCCGCGGGCTCGGTTGGTGACCTGTTCGTACTCTTGCTGGCCGTCGTTGACGGTTCGCTCCGCCTCGGCCTGGGCTCCGGCCACCATCTGTTGCGCCCGCTCACGGGCCTGGGTCACGATGCGCTCCGCTTCGGCGCGCGCGCCGGTCACCGCGGACTCGGCTTCGCTGTTGGCGGTACTCACGGTGGTCTCGGCCTGGGTCCGCGCCTCGCTGACCATTGCGTCGCGGTGGTCGATGACGTCTTGCGCGTCGTCGAGCTCACCGGGGATGGCGTCCCGCACGTCGTCGAGCAGCTCGAGGACGTCGCCGCGCGGCACGATGCACCCGGCGGTCATCGGAACGCCGCGCGCCTCCTCGACGATGGCCACCAGCTCGTCGAGCGCCTCGAAAACCCGGTACAACGTCTACCCCGATCGTCTGTGAAACTTGCGTAGTGGCCAGTCTGCCCGTGCCGCACCAACCAAGCGGTGAGCCCGGCGTGGCGTGTCGTCCGCGATGCCGATTACGGCGAGGTCGTGGCCGCCAGGCGCTCGAGCAGCTGGGTGTGCACCTTCTCCGGCAGCAGGTGCGACACGTCACCGCCGTAGGTCGCCACCTCCTTGACCAGCGAGCTGGACAGGAAGCTGTACAGCGGATTGGTGGCGATGAACAGAGTGTCCACTCCGGACAGGCGTTGGTTCATCTGCGCCATCTGCAGCTCGTAGTCGAAGTCACTGACCGCCCGCAGGCCCTTGACGATGGAACGCAGCCCGTTGGCCTTCGCGTAGTCCACCAGCAGCCCGTGCCACGAGTCGATGCGCACGTTGGGCAGGTGTGCGGTGCACTCGGTGAGCATCGCGATGCGCTCGTCCACCGTGAAAAGGCTTCTCTTGTTCTTGTTCACCAGGACCGAGACGACGAGCTCGTCGAACAGGCCCGAGGCGCGGTCGATGACGTCGAGGTGTCCATTGGTGACCGGGTCGAAGGAACCCGGGCAGACCGCACTGCTCATGGGCGCCGACGGTAACAGGTGGCGATCTCTACGCGGGCCTCGCCATAGCGGCGCACCACCTCGCACTTCAGCTCCGCCGGCCACCTGGTGGGCGTCGCCCGCGCCGAGCGCTCCACCACCACCAGCGCTCCGTCCGCCAGCCACCCCGTGTCGAGGAGATCGTGCAGCACCTGGGTCACCGCCGCGTCCTCGAGCGCGTAGGGCGGGTCCATCAGTACGAGGCCGTACTGCTTGTCGGCGCCCCCACCGAGCGCTGCGGCCACGCTGGAACGCCGCACGTCGCAGCCGGGCAGACCGACGGTGGCCGCGTTGGTCTTGGCCACGGCGGCCGCGCGCGCGTCCGACTCGACCAGCAGTACATCGGCGGCGCCACGCGAGAGCGCTTCCAGACCGAGCGCTCCCGAGCCTGCGTACAGGTCGAGAACCCGCGCGCCGTCGAGGTCCATCCGCGCGACCACCGCGCTGAACAAGGCCTCCCGCACGCGGTCGGAGGTGGGGCGGGTACCCCGAGCAGGCACGGTCAGCCGGCGCCCCTTGGCCACTCCGGCCACGATCCGCGTCATTCCAACACTCGCCCTATTCCAACACTCGCCTTATTCCAACACGACCAGTAGGTCGCCGCCCTCCACCTGGGCGACGCTCCCGATGGCCACCCGCGCCACGGTGCCTCCCGAGGGCGCCGTGATACCGGCCTCCATCTTCATCGCCTCGATGGTGCCGATGGTGTCCCCTGCCGCCACCTCGGCGCCGTGCTCCACCGCAAGCGTCACCACCCCGGCGAAGGGCGCGGCGACGTGCCCGGAGTTGTTCTTGTCGGCCTTCTCCGTCGCGGGGACGTCGGAGGCGATGCTGGCATCACGCACCTGCACCGGGCGCAGCTGCCCGTTGAGGGTGCACATCACCGAACGCATACCCCGCTCGTCGGCTTCAGAGATTGCCTCCAAACCGATCAGCAATCGCACACCTGGCTCCAGATCCACCTCGTGTTCGCCGCCGTGTTCCAGGCCGTAGAAGAAGTCAACGCTGGGCAGCACGGACGTGTCGCCGTAGCTTTCCCGGTGCTCGGCGAACTCCTTCGCGGGGCCGGGGAAGAGCAAGCGGTTCAGCGTGTCCCGCGGCTCCTGCTGCAGCGCAGCCTCATCGTCGGCGCTGAGCTCGGGATCCTCGGCGGCCTCCCGACGACCCTCCAGCGCGCGCGTGCGGAAGGGCTCCGGCCAGCCACCCGGAGGTTCGCCGAGCTCGCCGCGCAGAAAACCGACCACCGAGTCCGGGAGGTCGAAGCGCTGCGGATCTTCCGCGAAATCCGTGGGGCTCACCCCGGCGCCCACCAGGGACAGGGCGAGATCGCCGACAACCTTGGACGACGGCGTCACCTTCACCAACCGGCCCAGCAGCCGGTCGGCACCGGCGTACATCGCCTCGATCTCCTCGAAGCGCTCGCCAAGACCCAGTCCGATCGCCTGCTGTCGCAGGTTCGACAGCTGGCCGCCGGGGATCTCGTGGTGATAGACCCGGCCGGTGGGGGCAGGCACCCCGGACTCGAACGGTGCGTACAGCCGGCGCACCGCTTCCCAGTAGGGCTCCAGGTCGCAGACGGCTTGCAGGTCGAGCCCCGTGGCCCGCTCGGTGTTGTCCGTGGCCGCCACGATCGCGGGTAACGACGGCTGGCTGGTGGTACCCGCCATCGAGGCGATCGCGCCGTCCACGGCATCGGCCCCGCACTGCCAGGCCGCAAGGTAAGTGCTCAGCTGCCCACCGGTGGTGTCGTGGGTGTGCACGTGCACCGGCAGGTCGAAGCGCTCGCGCAGCGCGGTGACCAGGGTCGTCGCCGCCGGGGCACGGAGCAACCCGGCCATGTCCTTGATCGCCAGCACGTGGGCACCCGCATCGACGATCTGCTCGGCCAGGTGCAGGTAGTAGTCCAATGTGTACAGACGCTCGTCGGGGTCGGACAGGTCGCCGGTGTAGCACAGTGCCACCTCGGCCAGGGCGGTCCCCGTCTCCCGGACGGCGTCAACGGCCGGGCGCATCTGTTCTACGTCATTCAGCGCGTCGAAGATGCGGAAGATGTCCACCCCCGTGCGGGTGGCCTCGGCGACGAACGCCGTCGAGACCGCCTCCGGATACGGCGTGTACCCGACGGTGTTGCGTCCACGGAGCAGCATCTGCAGGCAGATGTTGGGCACCGCCTCACGCAGCGCAGCCAAGCGATCCCACGGGTCTTCGGCCAGGAAGCGCAACGCCACGTCGTACGTGGCACCGCCCCATGCCTCCAGGCTGAGCAGTTGCGGGGTGGTCCTGGCCACGTGCCCGGCCACACCCAGCAGGTCGCGGGTCCGCACCCTGGTGGCCAGCAGCGACTGGTGGGCGTCGCGGAAGGTGGTATCGGTGACGGCGAGGGCCTTCTGCTTGCGCAGCGCAGCGGCGAAGCCTTCGGGCCCCAGCGTCAGCAGTCGTTGCCGGGAGCCATCGCGCGGTGGCACCCCTAAGTTCACCGCGGGGAGCTTGTCCAGCGGATCGACCGCGACCGGACGCTCACCGTTGGGCTTGTTTACTGTCACGTCGGCCAGGTAGGTGAGCAGCTTGGTGC
>JALYVL010000191.1 GCA_030853285.1 Actinomycetota bacterium
GGATCGCCCTGCGCCCAGCTCCCTCGCCGGATCAGGTAGCCGAGGCGGGAGTAGCCGGACCACGGAGCAGTCGAGGGCGGTGTCGAGCAGTGCGGTCACGGGCGGGCGCAGGATCACCGGAACAGTCTGCCCTGCGCGCGGGCCCTACCAGCCGCCTGTCCCTGGGCTGCCCTTGAACGGCCCGACCAGCTCGGCGGTGACCCACCCACCATAGAAGCCCCCTGGCTGCGGCTGGACCTGCTCACCGTCGACCAGTACCTGCTCGAGCGGGCCGGCGTAGAGGGCGACGCGGTCGGTGAGCTCGGGGTAGCGCGGGTCCGGGGTGGGGTACCACCAGCCGATGTCACGCAGTGGTTTCGCCCCGGGCACCACCAGGTCGACGTAGCGGGCGGTGCCCTTCCATTCACACATGGTGCGGCGGTCGACGGCGGTGAGCAGGCCCTCGGCGAACGCGGCGCGGGGCAGGTAATAGGTAGGAGGGTGACTCGTCTCCAGGACCCGCACGACATCGCGGGTGTCCACCACCGTCAGGTCGGCGTGCCGCACCACCACCTGTAGGTCGACCGTCTCGGCACGGGGCGGGCGGGGGTAGTCCCAGACGGACTCGGGTGCTCGGGTCTGCATCACGCGATCGTAGATTCCCTCAGCTGGTGACCCAGGGGGTGGTGAAGGCTTGCACTGCGGAGCCGTCGACGTCGGCGAGCTTGCTGGCCACGAACTGCCGCGCCCAGTCGGAGGTCTGCACCCGGAAGGGTGGTGCTGGGTCGGACAGCAGGGCAACGATGATGTTGGCGACCTCTGCGGCGGGCTGGGCATTGCCGGCGAACTGGGAGCTGACCCGCGTGAGATAGGCCCGCAGCGCGCCCGCGTAGGCGCCGGCCTCGCCCAGCATGGTCTCCGGGTCGAGCCCGGCGTTGGTGACGAACTCGCTGGCGACCGGGCCGGGCTCGACAACGCTGACGCCGACGCCGGTGGTGGCCGCGACGGGGGCGAGGGACTCCATGAAGCCCTCGACGGCGAACTTCGCCGCGCAGTAGGCCTCGTTGAACGGTTGCCCGACAACGCCACCGACGCTCGTCACCGTGACGAGGCGCCCGCGTGCGGCCCGAAGAGCGGGCAGCACCGCCTGGGTCAGTTGGACGACTCCGAAGAAGTTGACCTCGAGGCAGGCGCGGACAGCGGTGAGATCATCGGTCTCGATGGTGCCGACGTGTGCCGCCCCCGCGTTGTTGAGCACCGCGTCCAGGTGCCCCAGGTCCGCGACGACGGACTCGACGCACGTGGCGATGGAGTCGGGTTTGGTGACGTCGAGTGCGCGTACGTCGACGGTGACGCCAGCCGCGTCGGCCGCCGAGCGCAGTGCTGCGGCTTTGCCGGGGTCGCGCATGGTGGCCACCGTCCGCCACCCGACCTGTGCGGCCGCCACTGCAGCGGCCAGGCCGATGCCCGTGGAGGTTCCGGTGATGAGGATGGCGCGCTCACCGGTGTTGCTGGTGGGTTCTGAGGTGGTCATGGTGTCTCCTTGGTGATCATCGAGCGGCGCCGAGGGTGCACAGCGGCCGCCGGGTGCTGAGGCCCCCGGTGGTGACCGTGGTGTTGAAGCGACACGCATCGAATCCCGTGGCGGTGACGGCGTCCCGGGCGGTCTGCCACTGTTGCGGGGTGAGGGCGGGGGAGCGGGTGAGCAGGAACCCGGTGCTGCGGTCGGGCGAACCCACCAGCGCCCAGGTGTAGTCGGGGTCATGCGCGGCAATTACGTAGTTCGTCCCGCCGAGGTAGAGCTGGAAGCCGAACAGGGACAGGAAGCTGACCTGAAGCGCTCCGTTGGTCATCGGGTCGGTGACGCGCGCCCGGCCTTCGATGGGGACCGTGATGCCGAAGGGGCCGCTGCAGGTGTTGAATACCCGCACAGTCTGATCAGGGTTGAGGGTGTAGCGGGCCTGAGTGTCGCGGAGGCACAACAGGTCGAACCAGGCGGGGATGGACGCCACCTGGTTCCACGTCCCGAGGTAGCGGGAGAGGTCCACCTGTACTGGTTCCAGCGGTCCGCTCAGTGTCGACGCGCCGGGCGGTGCGGCCGGCTGGGCGGCCGCGGTGCCGGCCACGCTCGCAGCCGTGGTCGCGGCGAGCAGCACGATGAGGACCGTGCGAAAGAGCTTGCGGGTCATGAGGTACTCCTGAGGTTGGGGATTGCGGATCCATCAGAGCCGGTGTGCGTGGCGTCTTCATTCCTGGCGAGGGCGGAGGGCCACCACAGAGTGCGGCCGATCTGCAAGCTCAGGGCCGGGACCAGCAGGGACCGCACGATCAAGGTGTCCAGCAGCACCCCGAAGGCGACGATGAACGCGATCTGGGCGAGGAACAGGATTGGAATCACCGCCAGCGCGCCGAAGGTCGCGGCCAGCACGATCCCGGCGGAGGTGATCACCCCGCCGGTGACGGCGAGGCCGCGCCGAACACCTTCCGACGTGCCGTGCTGCATTGCCTCTTCGCGCACTCGGGTCATCAGGAAGATGTTGTAGTCCACTCCGAGTGCGACGAGGAACACGAAGCCGAACAGCGGCACCACCGGGTCGGCGCCGGGAAAATGGAACAGGTGGTTGAACACCAACGCGGACACGCCCAAGGTGGCGGCGAAGGACAGCACCACCGTGGCGATGAGCAACAGTGGCGCGACCAACGCGCGGAGCAGCAGGGCGAGCACGAGGAAGACCACCACCAGCACGATCGGGATGATCACGGTGCGGTCGCGGATCGACGTGGTTTGGGTGTCCAGCTGGGTAGCGGTGGTTCCGCCGACCAGGGCCGCCGCTCCGGGAACATCGTGCACCGCGGCACGGAGACGCTGCACGGTGGACACGGCGGCTTCCGAGTCGGCGGCGTCGCTCAGCGTCGCCTGGATCTCGACCCTGCCGTCGACCACTGTGGGTGGACCCGCTGGTCGACCGGAAGCGCCGACGGTCGTCACTTGGGGGCTGACGCCAGGTACCGCCCGGGCTGCGGCGATCACCGCGTCGGCCTGGTCGGCGTTGGCGATGATGGTCGTCGGGGAGCCGGAGCCGCCCGGGTAGTGCGCGCTGATGACCTTCTCGCCGGCGACCGAGTCGACGTGGGTCAGGAACACCGAGGACTGGGCCACCCCACCCGCTTTCAGCTGGGGCAGGAAGGCTGCGCACACGATCAGCAGCAGCCCGGTCACCACTGCGAACGCCACCCGGTGGGTAGTGACCTGACGGGCCAGCCGCCACCAGCGGCCCGTCTCATCGTGCCCACCGGGTTTGGGGCGCACCGGCCAGAAGGCCGACCGCCCGGCGAGAACCAGGGCAGCGGGTAGGAAGGTCAGGGAGGCGATCAAGGAGGCGGCGATGCCGATGGCCGCTACCGGGCCCAGCCCGCGGTTGGAGTTGAGCTCGGAGAACAACAGGCACAGCACGCCGAGGATCACGGTGCCCGCCGACGCCGCGATCGGTTCCAGGACCGCCCGCCAGGCCCGCCGCATGGCGACGAAGCGATCAGGGTCGCCCTGCAGTTCTTCCCGGTAGCGCGATACCAGCAGCAGTGCGTAGTCGGTCGCCGCCCCGAACACGAGAATGAACAGGATGCCCTGGCTCTGGCCGTTCAGCGTGATCACGTTGTTCTTCGCCAGCAGATAGATCATCGCGCTGGCCAGCGACAGTGCGAACACGGCGGAGAGCACCACGAGCAGCGGTAGCAGGGGGCTGCGATAGACCACCACGAGGATGAGGATGACGACGGCGCCGGCCACCAGCAACAGGGTGCCGTCGATTCCGCCGAAGGCTGCGGTGAGGTCGGCGATCTGCCCCGCGGGCCCGGCCACCAATACCTGCAGTCCGGCCGGCGTGTTGTCCGCCAAAGCTGTCCGAATGCTCTTCACCGTGGTGGCTGGGTCCACAGTGGACTGCACGCCGACGATGACCTCGACTGCCTTGCCATCCGCGGAGGAAATGGGCGGCGACGGCGGACCGCCGATCCCTGCGGTCCCGCCGAGGGAGCCCGTGGCCTGGGTCAGAAAGGTGCTATCGGTGGGCGTGATCCCGCTGGAGCGTTCAGCGATGATCACCGCAGGGATCAGTTGCGATGCGTTGAAGCC
>JALYVL010000192.1 GCA_030853285.1 Actinomycetota bacterium
CCCAGCGCCAGGCCTACAAGCGCTCCAAGGCAACCCAGGCGCCGAAGATCGACCGACGCAAGTCCAACTCGGAGCGCCGCGAACGCATGATGGCCGGCGACGACCGCTACGTGCTGCCGCGCGACAGGGGCCCGGCGCGCGCGCTGGCCCGAGACGTCGTGGACGGTCGGCGCAACATCACCGGCCTGTTCATGCCGCTGGCCTTGATTGTTGTGCTGTCGTTCTTGGTGCCGGCCCTGCAGAGCGTCGTGGCGTTGGCCATGTTCGCAATGATGTTGGTTATGGCCGTGGAGGGTATTTATCTTGCCCGGCTGGTCAGCGGCCGGGTACACGAGCGCTTCCCGGACGATCCCTCCAGCACTCTCAAGCTCGGCTGGTACGCCTTCATCCGCGCCTCACAGATCCGCAAGCTGCGCGCCCCGCGACCGCGTGTGAAGCCCGGCGACCCGGTCTGAGCCTCAAGCCGGCCCCCGACTCAAGCCGGGCCGAGCCCCATCGGCCCGTAGACCACGTGCTCGCCATCGAGCAGCACCACTTGGGCGACGCCTGCTGCGGCGAGTTCCTCCCAGTGGTCACCGAACCAGCCTTCGGCCTCGGCGGCATCGGCAAACACCGTGTCGGGACCCGAAAGTACGGTTCCGTCGAAATCCTCGTAACGCCAGTGGTGGGTCATGATGCGGCCTCTCTGCTCGGGGCTCTTCTGCGAGCACGGTAGCGTCTGCCGCCGTGCGCACATTGGTGCTAGGCGGAGCCCGCTCGGGCAAATCGGCGCACGGCGAAGCACTGTTGGCCACTGGCCCGGTGCGGTACGTGGCCACCGCGACGCGCAATCCCACCGACGCCGACTGGACCGCTCGCATTGACGCCCACCGCGCCCGTCGCCCCAGGGACTGGCAGACTTTGGAGAGCCCCGACCTCGTGGGCCTGCTCGGTGCCCCGTCCGACGGTGTTCCGCTGCTGGTCGACGATCTCGGCACCTGGCTCACCGCTGAGCTCGACGCCGCCCAGGCTTGGCAGCAACCGCGGGGGTCCATTGCTCCGCGCTGCTCCGCGCTGGTGCGGGCGGTCGCGGCGAGCACCGCCCGGCTGGTCCTGGTGTCGCCAGAAGTCGGCATGGGGATCATTCCCGCCTCGCCGTCCGGACGGCTGTTCCGCGACGAAATCGGCGCACTCAACGCCGCCATCGCCACCGAGTGCGACGAGGTGTTCCTCGTCGTGGCCGGCATTCCCTTGACTCTGAAAGGCCCACAGTGAGTATCGAGTTCGACGCCGTCACCCCGCCGGACACCGAGGCGCACCGCGAGGCCGTGGCCCGACACCTGCAGCTGACCAAACCGGCCGGGTCCCTGGGCCGCCTGGAAGAACTCGGCGTCTGGGTCGCCGCCTGTCAAGGCGTCTGTCCGCCCCGGCCCATCGTCAGAGCCCGGGTCGTGGTCTTCGCCGGCGACCATGGTGTGGCCGCCCAAGGTGTTTCGGCGTACCCCAGCGAGGTCACCCGCCAGATGGTGGACAACATCCTCGCCGGCGGTGCTGCGGTCAACGTGCTCGCCGGAGTCGCCGGCGCCACGGTCCGCGTCGTGGACGTGTCCGTGGATGGAGACACCCCCGACCTGGTTTCCGCCCACAAGATCCGGCGTAGCTCCGGACGCATCGATGTCGAGGACGCGATGACCGAGCAGGAGTGTCTCGACGCGATCTCCGCAGGTCGCGCCATTGTCGACGAGGAGGTGGACGCCGGGGCCGATCTGCTCATCGCCGGGGACATGGGCATCGGTAACACCACCCCGTCCGCAGTCATCATCTCCGCGATCACGGGGGTCGAGCCCATCGCCGTGATCGGCCGGGGCACCGGCATCGACGACGACGGCTGGATGCGCAAGGCGGCGGTGGTCCGCGACGCCCGGCGGCGGGCGATGGCGGTGCTCAGCCAGCCGGGTGCCCTGCTGTGGACCGTCGGTGGCGCCGACCTGGCCGCGATGGTCGGCTTCCTCGCGCAAGCGGCATTGCGTCGCACGCCGGTGATCCTGGACGGTGTGGTCATCTCCGCCGCCGCCCTCATTGCCGACGACCTGGCGCCTGGCGCGCGGCAGTGGTGGGTAGCGGGGCATCGCTCGGTGGAGCCCGCCCACGACCTTGCGCTGACGCGGCTGGGACTCGCGCCGCTGATCGACCTGCAGATGCGGTTGGGTGAGGGCTCTGGCGCGGTGATGGCCCTGCCGCTGGTGCACGCCGCGGTGCGGATCCTCGCCGAGATGGCGACGTTCGAGGCCGCCGGGGTGACCGGAGCGGAGTGAACGCGCTGCGCCTCGCGATCTCCTGGCTGACCATTGCTCCAGTGTCCGGTCCTGCTGTGGTCGACCGCCCGGTGGCGGGCCGGGCCGTCGCGCTGGCCCCCATTGTCGGCGCCGCGTTGGGTGCGCTTGCTGCGGGCGCGTTGTGGGCGCTCCTGCAGCTGCAGACACCACCGCTGCTCGCGGGGATCCTGGTGGTCGCTGCACTCGCGCTGGCCACCCGGGGGATGCACCTGGACGGCCTCGCGGACACAGTGGACGGGCTTGGTTGCTACGGCGGACCCACGAGGGCGCTGGCGGTGATGCGTGATGGCGCTACCGGGCCGTTCGCGGTGGTTGCGCTGGTGCTGGTTATAGGGCTGCAAGCTGTCGGGTTAGCTCAGCTCGCGGCTAGCGGCCGGTGGGTGGCTGTCGTCCTGGCGGTGACCGCGGGACGGGTGGCGGTGGGCTGGGCGTGTCGACGAGGGATTGGCGCAGCGCGTCAGGAAGGGCTCGGCGCGCTGGTGGCAGGCTCTCAGCCGGCGCTGCTACCCGTGGTCTGGGGTCTGGTGCTGCTCGGTGGCGGGGTGGCGGCGGTGGACGGGCGGTGGTGGCAGGGGCCGGTCGCCGTGCTGGTGGCGGCGGCGGTCACCGGTGCCTTGTCCTGGCACACGGCGCGCCGCTTCGGGGGGGTCACCGGCGACGTGCTCGGCGCGTGCTCCGAGCTCGCCGTGACCGGGGCCGTGGTGGTGCTCGCACTCGGCTGAGGCGCTGCTCATGGTGAGCACTCAACCGTGCAAGGTCTGCATCCAACCGTGGGTGTCCGCGACGTCGCCGCGCTGAATACCGGTCAGGGTGGCGCGCAGCTGCATGGTCACCGGCCCGGGCTCACCACCGGCGATGCGGAACTCGCCGTCGGCGTGTTTCACCGTGCCCACCGGAGTGATCACCGCGGCGGTGCCACAGGCGAACACCTCGGCGATCTCCCCCGAGCCGGCCTTCTTCTCCCACTCGTCGGTAGAGATCCGCCGCTCGGTCACCTCCAGTCCTCGCTCGCGCGCCAGCTGCAGCAACGAGTCCCTGGTGATGCCCGGCAGCAGCGAGCCGGACAGCTCGGGCGTCACCACCTGGGCGTTGTCCCCGGAGCCGAAGACGAAGAACAGGTTCATCCCGCCCATCTCCTCCACCCAGCGACGCTCCACGGCGTCCAACCACACCACCTGGTCGCAGCCTTGCTCTGCGGCCTGGGCCTGGGCAACCAGGGAAGCGGCATAGTTACCTGCGAACTTCGCCGCTCCCGTACCCCCGGGCGCCGCCCGCACATACTCCGTGGACAGCCACACACTCACCGGCTGCACTCCACCGGTGAAGTACGCCCCAGCCGGCGAAGCAATCAGCAGGTAGCGGTACTCCTTGGCCGGCCGCACGCCGAGGCCGTCTTCGGTGGCGAACAGAAACGGCCGCAAATACAGCGAGTCCTCACCGCCCGCCGCGGGCACCCACGCCTCATCGACGTCGAGCAGCGCACGGATCGAGCCGAGGAACAGCTCGTCGGGCAGTTCCGGCATCGCCAGGCGGCGGGCCGAGGTCCGGAAGCGTTCGGCGTTGGCGGTGGCGCGGAAGGAGTTGATCGAGCCATCCGCGTGCCGGTAGGCCTTGAGTCCTTCGAAGATCGCCTGGCCGTAGTGCAGCACCATGGCCGAGGGGTCGAGCTGGATCGGCGAGTACGGCAGTACCTGCGCGTCGTGCCACCCGCTGTCCACTGTGTAGCTGATGCTCACCATGTGGTCGGTGAAGTACTTGCCGAACCCAGGGTTGGCCAGCACCAGCTCGCGT
>JALYVL010000193.1 GCA_030853285.1 Actinomycetota bacterium
CCCCAGGGTTGCCGCCGTGCTGCGCCAGGCCGGTGACCTACTGACGTTGGGGGCGGAGCCGGCCGCCGCGTGGCAGGCAGCCGCGGCCGAGCCGAGCACAGAAGCGCTGGCCAGGATTGCCCGGCGCTCCGCACGTTCCGGTGCATCGCTGTCGGCGGGCATTGCCGAGCTTGCCGCACACCAACGTGGAGCTGCCGAGGACGCCGCAGCAGCAGCGGCCGAGCGCGCTGGAGTGCTGGTCGCCGGACCGCTGGGCCTGTGCTTTTTGCCTGCCTTCATCTGCCTCGGAGTCGTGCCCGTGGTGCTCGGTCTCGCCGGTCCACTGCTGCACGGCGGGATCATCTAAACGTCCACTGTGGAGAGTCCACGGTGGTATGAGGGGAAGGCATCATCATGGCGAAGATCAGCTTCAAGGACAGGATCACCACGCGGCTACTGCTGGCGGCGACACAGGACGACGGGATGTCCACCGCCGAGTACGCCATCGGGACCATCGCCGCCGCGGCGTTCGGTGCGGTGCTCTACACCGTGGTCACCGGCGACTCCGTGGTCGGTGCGCTGACCGGACTGGTGCAGCGAGCGCTGTCCACGGAGGTCTGATGCGCGCCGTCAGCCGGGTACGTGGCCGCCTCCGCAGCGATGACACCGGCGCCGTGACGGTGGAGGCCGCCATCGCGCTGTCCTCGCTGACCATCGTCCTGGTGCTCGCCATCGGGGCGGTGCTTGCGGTGGCGATGCACGTGCAGTGCCTCGACGCGGCCCGCGAGGCAGCCCGGCTGACGGCACGCGGGGAAGGCGCTCGGGCCGCGACGGTGGCCGCGCAGGTGGCACCAAAGGGTGCGCAGGTCAGCACTCGCGCAGACGGAGACACCGTCGTGGTGCGGGTACAGGCCTCCAGCCTTCTGCTTCCCGCGCTGGAGATCTCCGCCGAGGCGGTGGCCGTTCTCGAACCGACGTCTGCGGCGGCACCATGAACGACCGCGGGTCGGCGACCGTGTGGAGCGCGATGGCGATGGCGGCGCTGATCGCGATCGTCGGCGTGGTGCTGCACCTCGGCGCAGCCGTCGGTGCACGTCACCGGGCGGAGGCGGCTGCTGATCTCGGGGCGCTGGCTGCCGCCGCGCATGCCGTCGAGGGTTCGGAGGTGGCGTGCGCCAAGGCCGCAGTCGTCACTGCGGGGATGAGCGTCGTGCTGGCGTCCTGTCGGCTCGACGGCTGGGATGCGGTGGTCGAGGTGGACGCCGCCGCTCCGGCGCCGATTGCCGCCCTGGGAACAGCGCACGGCCGTGCCAGGGCGGGCCCTGTGCAGCCCTAGCGGCCGAGCGCTGTGAGGACTGCGTCCAGTACCCGCACCGCGCCCGCCTTGTCCAGTGGGTCGTTGCCATTGCCACATTTGGGCGACTGCACGCACGACGGACAGCCACTGGTGCACTCGCAGGCCGCGATCGCGTCCCGGGTGGCCGCAAGCCAACGAGGCAGCTCGGCGTGGCCACGGTCGGCGAACCCCGCCCCGCCGGGGTGGCCGTCGTGCACGAACACCGTCGGCGTCCCGGTGTCGGGGTGCAGTGCCGTGGACACCCCCCCAATGTCACCGCGATCGCACGTCGCCACCAGCGGCAGCAACCCGATCGCTGCGTGTTCTGCTGCGTGCAGTGCTCCTGGTACATCCGCGGCGTATACCCCGCTGCGCTCCAACAACGTTTCGGTCAGCGTGTACAACACCGCTCGGGTGCGCAGAGTGTGCTCGGGCATGTCCAGCTCCACCGAGTCCAAAATTTCTCCGGATGATGCCCGCCGCAGGTATCCGGTCACCTGGCTCGTCACGTCCACCTCGGCCAGGGCCACCGTCACCTCGCCGTACGCCGCACGCTCGACGGTCGCGACGATGGCAATGTTGCTGGACTCCCGGGCAGAGGTGGACCAATCGGGGTCCTCGGCGTGCACCAGGGCGAGGCCGTGCTCCAGGTCCAGCTCGTCGACCACGTAGGACGCACCTTGGTGCAGGTGCACTGCGCCCGGGTGCACGGAGGCGGGGGCGCGGCCGACCTCCACCGTGCCGAGCATGCGGGCGGTCGCCGCTTCGACCACCGCCACCTGCATCCCACCGGTCCCGCGGAGGCCCACAGCCGCGTGCGGGCGCTGCCCCCCGGCCAGGTACCAGCCGCGCGGTCGCCGGCGCAGCGTCCCCTCGTCACACAGCTGGTGCAGCAGAGCGAGAGGTGAGCCCCAGGTGTGTTCGATCTCCTCGTCGCTCAACGGTTGTTCACCGGCGGCGCACGCCAGGTGCGGCCCGAGGATGTAGGGATTGGTGGGGTCGGTGACGGCGGCCTCGACCGCCCGCTCCAGCAGCGCAGCAGGGTGGTGCACGAGGTAGGTGTCCAACGGGTCGTCTCGGGCCACCAGGAGGACCAGCGAACCTTCACCCCGGCGACCGGCGCGACCAGCCTGCTGCCAGAACGACGCCACCGTGCCCGGAAAGCCGGCCACCACCACGGCGTCCAGGCCCGCGACGTCCACGCCGAGCTCCAACGCGTTGGTCGTCGCCACGCCCAACAGGGTGCCGTCCTTCAGCGCGGCCTCCAACTCACGGCGGTCCTCGGCGAGGTAGCCCGCGCGGTAGGCCGCGACGCGCGCCGCCAGCTCCGGGTCGACCTGCGCCAGCAGGCGCTGGGCGCTCATCGCGGTGACCTCGGCGCCGCGCCGGGAGCGGACGAAGGTCATGGTGCGCGCGCCTTCGACCACGAGGTCGGCCATGATCCGCGCCGCCTCGGCCCCGGCCGGACGCCGCACGGGTGCACCGTTCTCCCCGGTCACCTCGGTCAGCAGCGGCGGCTCCCACAGCGCCACAGTCCGCGGACCGTGCGGCGAGCCGTCCTCGGTGATCGCCACCACCGGAGCGCCGATGAGTCGCGCCGCCGCCGGGGCCGGATCGGCCGAGGTGGCGCTGGCCAGCACGAACACCGGATGAGACCCGTAGCGCGCGCACAGCCGCTGCAGCCGCCGCAGCACCAAGGCCACGTGCGAGCCGAACACCCCACGGTAGGAATGACACTCGTCGACGACGACATAGCGCAGTTGGCGGAGGAAGCGCACCCACCGGTCGTGGCGGGGGAGTACCCCGCGGTGCAGCATGTCCGGATTGGTGAACACCCACCGGGCGTGGGCGCGCACCCAGTCGCGCTCGTCCAGCGCAGTGTCCCCGTCGAACAGTGCCGCCCGGACGTCGGGTAGGCCCAGCGTCTGCACCGCACGCAGCTGGTCGGCGCCCAACGCCTTGGTCGGCGCCAGGTACAGCGCCGTGGCGCGGGGATCTTGGCGCAGAGCGGTGAGCACCGGGAGCTGGTATGCCAATGACTTGCCCGAGGCCGTGCCCGTGGACACCACCACGTGCCTGCCCTCGTGGGCCAGGGCCGCGGCGGCCGCCTGATGTTGCCACGGCCTGATGACACCGCGTTCGCCCAGTGCGGCGATGACGTCGCGATCTGCCCACTGCGGCCAGTCGGCGAACGCCGCGACTCGGGCGGGCAGTTCGGCGAGATGGGTCAGCGGCGACTCGGCGCGGGGGACCCCGGCGAGCACGCGCGCGAGCAGTTCCGCCCCGTATCCGGACGCCGCGGACGATGGATATCCGGTCATGTGAGAGCAAGGTTATCCGCCGCGTTTGCCGCTTGGGGTGTCGCCCACGCCCCGAACATGGTTCACTTGTACTCGGTCGCAGCTTCTGTGTTCGTGGTCTTGAGAAAGCACGCGCGCTCGCAGGATCGGTGTTGCGGACGGGGTGCCCTTCGGGGGATCCCTGATGTTACCGACCCGGTAGGTCGTAAGTGCGGCCAACTGACATCGTTTTCGCAAGAGGAGATACAGGCATGGCACAGGGAACTGTGAAGTGGTTCAACGCGGAGAAGGGGTTTGGCTTCATCGCCCCCGAGGACGGTTCGGCTGACGTCTTCGTGCACTACTCCGAGATTTCGGGCAGCGGCTTCCGCACCCTCGAGGAGAACCAGCGCGTGGAGTTCGAGGTTGGCCAGGGCACCAAGGGTCCCCAGGCGACTGGCGTTCGCGCCGTCTGAGTTATCCACTCAGCTTCACTGAGCCCCCATCGTCCT
>JALYVL010000194.1 GCA_030853285.1 Actinomycetota bacterium
GGCCTGGACCGCTTGCTGTCCGAGGGCTTCGAGCAGGAACGTCTTGCCCGTCCCGGACGGGCCGCAGACGACGAGGTTCTCTCGCCGGTGCACCCATTCCAGGGTCCGCAGTGCCTGCTGGGTCGGTGCCGGGATCGAGGACGCGTCCGGCTTCCACGCATCGAAGGTCTTGCCGGTCGGGAACGCCGCGGCGGCGCGGCGGGTGGCCAGCGCGGAGCGTTCCCGGCCGGCGGCTTCCTCACCGAACAGCGCGCGGAGCACTTCGGCCGGTTCCCAGCGTTGGGCTTTCGCGGTTGCGATCACCTCCGGTGCCAGGCGGCGGATATGCGGCAGCCGCAGCCGGCGCAGCAGCGCTTCCAGATCCTCGGGCAGTGCTGGGGCGGCCGGAACACCCGCTGCGATAAGGGTCTTTTCTGTTGCCCTGGTACGGCTCTGAGATGTTCCGGTGCTCACGCGCCCACCTCACCCTCGACCGCTGAGCCGAGCTCGGCCCAGCGGGCGGTGCCCTGGGTCAGGGAGTGGTCCTCGCCGGCGCGGTGGACCGGGCCGGGGCGGCTGTGGGCGTGGTGGTCGCGGATCGAGGCCAGATCAGTTTCACCGAACCGGGCGTTGACCGCGGCGTGCCCGAGCGCCCAGTCGACCTCGACGCCGCCGACGAGTTTGGCGGTGGCGACCGCGGCAGCCATCTTGACCCGCATCCTGGAGGTGCCCGCGGCGGCGGCCTCGGTCAACCACAACCGCGCGCCCTCACCCAGGGCCAGGAACTCGCTCTCGGCGGCGGTGCGGGCCTTCGGTGCTCGGTCCAGCCCGGCCGGGGCGGGTGGGAAATGCGCGTCATCGAGCTTTGGGCTGCCCGGCGTCGCGCGTAGGTGCCGGGCGACCTCGACCGGTCCGCCGTCACCGACGTGCACGATGATGACCTGCTCGCCGGCGCCGACACCATGGCTGCGGACCCACACCTGCCGTCCGAGCAGGACGTGCGGCACCGAGTACTGCCCGCCCTGGAAGGCGACCATCGGTGTCTTCGCGGCGACGGTGCGGGTCAGCCCGAACGCGACCGTGTGCCCCACCACCGGCAGCCGGTGCAGCCGGGCCTGTTCCTCGGCGAGCATGTCCACCGGCGCCCGGCGGGTCACCCGATGCACCCGGGCGTTGACCTGGACGCAGAACGCTGCGCAGGCCGCCTCCAGCTGGGCGAACGAGGCGTACCTGGGCAGCAGGTTCGTGTCCTTGGGCACCAGGTCGGCCTTGGCCAACTTCACCGTGCTCTCGCTGCCGCCCTTGCTGGCTGGGTCGGCCGGCTCGCAGGTGTGCACGGTCAGCGAGTAGTGCGCGGCGAAGGCCAGCAGCTGCGGGTTCCGCACCGCGATCCCCGCGACATGTTCCACGGTGACGGTCTTCTCGTTGTCGGTCAGCAGATACGTCGGCACCCCGCCTGCCTTGCGCAGCGTCACATCCATTGCGGCGAACACGCTGGGCATCGTCTTGTCCCGCAGTGCGAGCACCACCCGGAACCTCGACCAGGCCAGCCATGCGCAAAACAGCACCGTCTTGCGCCCGTCGATCACCGGCCCGTCGCCGAAGTCATACTGCAGCCACATGCCCGGCTCGGTGATCCAGGGCCGGTGCACCCGCACCCGGCCGGCCCGGAACGCCGTCCGCACC
The DNA here is from genome assembly GCA_030853285.1 of Actinomycetota bacterium. Lineage (GTDB taxonomy): Bacteria > Actinomycetota > Actinomycetes > Mycobacteriales > Mycobacteriaceae > X156. Next base: position 1,666 of record JALYVL010000194.1, read on the forward strand.
GTCGCGACCGCGCGGCGGGTCGTGCGCTCGCAGCCCTGATAGCCCCACGCCACCAGCTTGTCGTGCGCCACATCGGCGCGGATCTTGCCCCTGGAGTGCTCCATCCACTCCTCAAGCTTGGGCAGGAACCCACCGATCAACTGCGGCCTGGCGGCCGGCTGATCAGTCAGCCCGCCCGCATCGCGGGCGGCGACATACCTTGCGATGCATCGCCCAGGTCAGCGCGGGACTACGTCATCAAACGCCTCCACCCCTGCGGGTCCGACTGGGTCACTCTGCCGCCGTCGGTTTGCCTTCTTGGAACTGCCGCAGCCGTCCGGCCGTGCGCTGCGGGTCGGGTGGTGTCGGTCAGGCCGTCGGCGCCCAGGCGGTGAAGCTGCCCCGCGGGCCTTGCCCGAATTCGACGGAGTATCCGTCGGGGTCGTAGGCGGTCATCGCCCGTTCCCACGGCTCGTCGTGCGGCGGCTCGGCGAACTCGACCCCGGCCGCTTGGAGCTGGACGTACAAGCGGTCCAGGTCATCGGTGGTGAACTCCACGTGGACACCGTGCCGCTGGGCCGGCGAGGCAGCTTCCACGCCTTCGCTGCTGGCCTGCTCGCTGCTGAGCAACCCGATGAGCCCGCCGTCGGAGTTCCGGACCATCGCGAACGCCGGAGAGGCCAGATAGGCCAACTCGAGGCCGAGCCTGCCGACGTAGAACGCGACGGAACGGTCGACGTCCTCGACGGTCAGGCTCAGACCCGCGGAAACGAACGTGGGCATCTCTCTCCTTGCACGTAACGATGTCAGCGGACGGGTCGGGTGGGGCGGTGGGGGCGCTTGGACCAGCGTCGCCAGTGTGCCCGACGGCCGGGGCGACGTCCCTGGTCGGGCTCGGGTCCGCGCCAAACCGGCATCGCCTCACCCGATAACGACCCAAACCACTGCAGTGGGTGGAACGACGCGATAAGTCGTCCACTGTCTGCAGCGCGACGGGCGGGGCCTGACCGGAGTCATCAGCGGACCCGGCGCACCCCACCGCAGCTGGACATCTCACCAAGATGGCCGGCCGCTGCGTCGGGCACGACATGTTGCCGACCTCGTCGGCCGCGCGCCGACCTAACCCAACGGGGTCTGCTGCCTGCCTCAGCCCGCCGGGCAACCCCGATGGCCAACGCATCGGCCCAGTCGCTGCAACGGCTCGGCGCACTCGGCGGCGGGCGGCACGCACCGGCCGGGCCATCCAGACACCCGCAGGGGAGAAAAACCAAAAAGCGGGTCTGCAGGCGGGGGGTGGTTGGCTACGTGCATCGACAACTGGGCTGCCGACCGCCTGCACGGCGCCGTGGCCAAGATTACCGATCGGTTCACCGCCGGGGTGTACCGCTTCGCCGAGCAGGAGGGCATTCCATGGGTGGACGTCAAGAAAGGTGAGCGCAAGGACGATGTGATGGCGCGAGGGCGGTCGTCCTCATCCAGGCCGACGACCCGGTCATCGATCTCGTGGCGTTCGTGCCGGTCAGCATGTCAGAGGTTTCCTCCTGCATGATCGCCTCGACCGTGACGCCTGGATCCCACGTCACCAAAGGCAACGAACTCGGCTATCTCCAGTTCGGCGGCTCGACCTACTGCCTCGTCTTCGGTCCCGGCGCGATCGTCGACTTCGCGTTCCCGGCCATGCCTCAGCCGCGCGACTCCAAGGCGCCGCTGGTGCCTGTCGGCTCCAAGCTCGCCACCGCGGCCTCAGCAGCGCGCCCGTGACACCAGGTGAGGGACTGCAAGTTCAACCGTGTAACTCCTGAGGCAAGACGTAACTGTTGTGTCTGACGTGATTGCGCAGGAGTTGGACGCGGCGGCCCCGACCCGTGACGGCCGCTGAGGGGCGGTGGCCGCGGATGCGATCGACGAGCAGCTGGTGTCGCAGTTGACCGAGCGGGCCAAAACGGAGGGGCTGCGGCTGGTCGGCGTGGGTGGTCTGCTGGCGCGGTTGACCAAGATCGTGCTGGAGGGCGCGGCCGAGGGCGAGATGGACGCGCACCTGCGCTACGGCAAGCACAATGCCGCCGGCCGCGATGGCGAGTCTTCACCCGCTTCCGATGCCCTGTGGACGCTCCAATGATCTGGCGTGGTGCTCATACTTCCAATCCAGGAGGATGCGGCATCAAACCGCGGGCGCTTTAGCCTGCCTGCTCTTGGCGCGGGTGGTGGAAGTGGTGGCGGTGGGCTTGGTGTGGGCAGGGCTGCGTGTTGCTGTGGTCGGGGTGGGGTTGTTGCGGAGTTGCCGTAGTAGCAGAACGGCGCCAGCGCCGGCGAGAAGAACCGGCCAGTCGATGATGCCGGTGACGCCGAGCGCTGCCACGCCCAGGATCGCGGCGGGGGTGGAGCGCGCGCCGATGCCCAGCCCTTCGCCGATGCCCTTGACGGCGCCGTTGGTGGCGCCGACC
>JALYVL010000195.1 GCA_030853285.1 Actinomycetota bacterium
GGATCCTGGACGCGGCCCGGGTTACCGGCATCACCCTCGTCGGCCTGGACGAGCTCGCGCCCTTCGCCGAGGCGCCGGAGACGGCGGCCACGTTCGAGGGCAACGCCCTGGCCAAGGCCCGCGACGGCGCGGCGGCTACGGGGATGGCCTGCGTGGCCGACGACTCCGGGCTGGAGGTCGATGCGCTGCGGGGGATGCCGGGCGTGCTCTCGGCGCGGTGGTCCGGCATCCACGGCGACGACGCGGCGAACACGGCGCTGCTGCTGGCCCAGCTCAGCGATGTGCCCGAGGACCGTCGGGGCGCGGCGTTCGTGTCCGCGTCGGCGCTAGTGGTGCCGGACGGGGAGGAGGCGGTGGTGCGCGGGGAGTGGCGGGGCCGGATTCTGCGTGCGGCCCGCGGGGACAACGGCTTCGGCTACGACCCGGTGTTTCTTCCGGATGGATCGGAGCGAACTTCCGCGGAGCTGACGGCTGCGGAGAAGGACACACTGTCGCACCGGGCGCGGGCGCTGGAGCAGCTGTTGCCTGCGCTACGCCGCCTCGCCGTGGGGTGAAAGCGGCATTCGCAGAATGCGGCTGGGCGAATGCAGCTTTCGCCCAGCATGGACGGCGCTAGATCTTGGCGCCGGAGCGCACCCGCTTCGTCACGTAGCGCTCGGCCACCAGGGAAAACACCGGAACGGTTCCCGAGAGCAGCACCAGTACCGCCGTACCCGGCCGGAAACGTGCCTTCACGGCCAGGTCCAGGGTCAGCAGCAGGAACACCACGTAGATCCACCCGTGCGCGGTACCGACGACGACCTCCATCGACTTGTTGTGGGCGGCGAACTGGATGACCACCGCGATCGTCAGCAGGATGAGCAGCACACTCTCGATGTAGGCAATCACCCGGTAGCGGAGCAGCGCCGAGCGCACCCGTGGTGTCAGCGTCACCGTCTTGACGGCCTCGGTACTGGCGGTGCTCATCGACTGCTCCTCGGTGCTTTACTGGCGTCTCGCGCGGACAGCTCGGCGAGGTAGGCGTTGTAGTCGGACATCTGGCGGTCGTCGGTGGCACGAACGATCTGGCGCGGCGGTAGCAGATCGGCTGGTAGCTCGGTGGGCTCCGGCTCCGTGGGCTGCTGCGGCACCTCGCCGCTCTCCAAGCGCACGAACTTGCGATACGCGTACACGCTCACCACAGCGAACAGCGGCCACTGCAGTGCGTAGCCGAGGTTCTGGTAAGTGCCACCGGCGGCGGAGAACCGGTCCCACTGCCACCAACCCAGCCCCAGGCATCCGAAGAACACCACGACCACCAGGGCGACGAGCGCCCCTCGGCGTTGCGGAGCGGGTTGGGCCACGTCACGACGGTACCCCGCCACGAGGGCGCGGCAGTTGCGGTGTGAGCCAGCCCTTATGCTGACCCGCACGCGGGAGTGGTGGAATTGGCAGACACGCCAGGTTTAGGTCCTGGTGCTCGAAAGAGTGTAGGGGTTCGAGTCCCCTCTTCCGCACTCCTCAGACGGCCAGCTCACGCATCAGCTTGGCGACGTGCCCGGTGGCTTTCACGTTGTACTGTGCCACCCTGATCTTGCCCTCCGGGTCGACGACGAAGGTGGAGCGGATCACCCCGGTGACTGTCTTACCGTAGAGCTTCTTCTCCCCGAAAGCGCGCCAGGCCTGCATTACCGAGCGGTCGGCGTCCGAGAGTAGCGGAAACGTAATCCGTTGGTTGGCGCGAAATTTTGCGAGCTTGGCCGGTGTGTCCGGGGAAATACCCACGACGTCCAACCCGGCGTTACCGAGCTGGGCAAGGTTCTCGGTGAAGTCGCACGCCTGCTTGGTGCAACCCGGCGTGCTGGCCGCGGGGTAGAAGTAGACGATCACCGAGCGGCCGCGGTAGTCGGCCAACGCAACCGGTGTGCCGTCGGCATCAGGGAGCGTGAATTCTGGGGCGATGTCGCCGGGTACCAGCCTTGTCGTGTCGGTCACCGCCGCGAGGTTACCGGCTCTGCTCTACGGTAGATCCAAATCAAGGGTCATTGGCAAGAGATGAGGACACGTGGCACGGGACACCGACAGCATCGAGCGTGAGATCGAGCGCGCGCGGGATCAGCTCGCGGGCACTCTGGACGAGTTGAGCACCCGCGCGAACCCGAAGCGCCTGGTGGCTCAGGCGAAGGAGACGCTGCGGGCCAAGTTTGATGAGCCCACCGTCCGCTATGTGGTGATCGGGGTGGGCGCTCTCGCTGCGGCAGTGCTACTGCGCAAGCTCTTCCGCTGAGCAACAGCCACGAGGAAGCCCCTGACCTGCCGGTGGGCAGATCAGGGGCCTTCTGTTGTGCGCCGTCAGGGACTTGAACCCCGAACCCGCTGATTAAGAGTCAGCTGCTCTGCCAATTGAGCTAACGGCGCATGCGCTGCTGGCGCCGACCGACAGTACCAAAGCCGCTGCGGTGCGATGAAATCGGCAGGATTACGGAACGGGGTGACGCCCCACACAGTGGTAGGGCACAATGTCGCTGACGAGGGGTTTTGGGCAGATCGGGGCGGAACATGCAGTTCGACAGGCGTCACATCGGCCCAGTGGCAGCGCTGGTGGTGGGCGCGGTGCTCGTGGTGGGCTGTTCGTCAGGGGGATCGGCCTCAGCGCCGTCCAACGTGGCGAATCCGTCCGCGCCGACGCCGGGTACCGCAGCACCCAGCGGACCGGTCGCACTGCAGGCCTCTGTGGTGAGCGGGTCGACGACTGTCGCACCCGGTGAGCCCATCACCGTGGCGGCCGTGAACGGCAGACTGGGCGACGTGAAGCTCGTCAGCAACTCCAGCGTGCCGATCGCCGGCACCGTCGCGGGCGACGGCAGCAAGTGGACCAGCTCTGCGCGGCTCGGATTCGGTACCACCTATACGCTGACGGCGAGCGCAACGGGCACCGACGCAGCGCAGGCACCCGCGACAGCCAGCGCCACCTTCACCACGGTCAAGCCGCGCATCCAGACCATGCCTTATCTCACGCCCAATGACGGTGAGGTGGTCGGCGTCGGGCAACCCGTCGCCATCAAGTTCGACGAGAAGATCACCGACAAGCGGGCCGCGGTGCAGGCCATTGCGATCAGCGCAAACCCCAAAGTGGACGGCGCGTTCTACTGGTTCAACGATCAAGAGGTCCGCTGGCGGCCAGAGAACCACTGGGCGCCAGGCACCAAGGTGACGGTGGATGTCAACACCTTCGGTCGCAATCTGGGCAACGGCACCTACGGTCAGGCGGATCGGCACATCGCATTCAGCATCGGCGACGAGGTGATCAGTACCGTCGACGACGCGACCAAGATCCTGTCGGTTTCTGTGAACGGCGCGGTGGCGAAGACCATGCCCACCTCGATGGGCAAGAACAGCACCCCTACCGAGCACGGAGTGTTCACCATCGGCGACAAGCATGCGTCGATGATCATGGACTCGTCCACCTTCGGCCTGCCCTCCGGCGCTCCCGGCGGCTACAAGACCCCGGTGAAATGGGCGACCCGGATGTCCTACGGCGGAGTGTTTGTGCACGCGGCCCCGTGGTCGGTGGACCAGCAGGGAGTGAGCAACGCGAGCCACGGTTGCCTCAACGTGAGCACCAGCAACGCTGAGTGGTTCTACGACCACTCCAAGCGGGGCGACCTGGTGATCGTCAACGGCACAAAGGGCCCGTTGCTTGGCGGCACCGAGGGCCTCGGCGACTGGAACGTCCCCTGGACCGCATGGAAGGCCGGAGGCAAGGCCTGACGGGCAACTCGCCTGTTATCGAGGTGGGGTGAGTGACGGGGATCGAACCCGCGACAACCGGGATCACAACCCGGTGCTCTACCAACTGAGCTACACCCACCACGGCCCTGACGGTGCAGGAGCCGAGGAGGATACTAACCGGTACCCCGCACCGCAGCCGAATCGGCTCGGTCAGGACCCGGCGAGCAGGTCCCTGGCGACCGCCGCCACCTCGTCGGAACTCGGGCCCGGTGGGGCGACAAACGCGGTGCGCCGGTAGTAGGCCAGCTCGCGGATGCTCTCGGTGATGTCCGCGAGCGCCCGGTGTGCGAGGCCCTTCTCTGGCTGACCGAA
>JALYVL010000196.1 GCA_030853285.1 Actinomycetota bacterium
GGGTTGCGCCGAGGGGTGCCTAACTGGCGACGGTGACCTCGAGGGTGAACTCGGCGCTGACCTCGGGGTGCAGCTGCACGCTCACGATGTGCTTACCCGCGGTCTTGATGTGCTCGCGAGGTAGCTCGATTGTGCGCTTGTCCAGTGTGGGACCACCGGCAGCCTTCACCGCACCGGCCACATCGCCCGCGCTCACCGAGCCGAACAGCTTGCCCTTTGCCCCGGCCCGGACCGGCAGGGTCACCGAGCTGAGTCCGGCGATCTCCGCCTTGACCTCGTTGGCGTGATCGAGGCCCCGGATCGTGCGGGCCTGCTGCGCGCGGCGAATGCTTTCCACCTGCTTCTCGGCGCCGCGGGTGGCCTTGATGGCCAAACCACGGGGCATGAGGAAATTGCGGCCGTACCCGTCCTTGACCTCGACGGCGTCGCCAGGGGCGCCGAGGTTGTCGACGTCGGCCGTAAGAATGAGCTTCATTGTCCTCAGCCCTCTCAGCGCGCGGTGGACGTGTACGGCAGCAGCGCTACCTCGCGGGAGTTCTTCACAGCTATGGCCACGTCGCGCTGGTGCTGCACGCAGTTACCGGTGACCCGGCGGGCCCGGATCTTGCCGCGGTCGCTGATGTACTTGCGCAGCAGCGTCGTGTCCTTGTAGTCAATATGCACGGTCTTTTCTTTGCAGAAGGTGCATACCTTCTTCTTCACTTTGCGAATTGGCGCCTTGGCCATGGTTTTCTCCGGTCTCTAACTCACACTCTGGACCCCGCGGAGCGAGGTAATTCCTGCACTGTCGATCAGAAGGGTGGCTCTTCGTTCGAGCCACCGCGGCTTCCGCCGAAGCCACCGCCCGAGGAGCCGGCCTGCGGCGCGGAGCCCCACGGGTCGTCCCCGCCGGAGGCCTGGCCACCTGCCTGGTTCCCGCCGAAGCCACCACCACCGCCGCCACTGCCACGACTGACCTTGTTGACCTTGGCCGTCGCGTACTTCAAAGAGGGACCGATCTCGTCGACCTCGAGCTCCACGACCGTGCGCTTCTCGCCCTCTTTGGTGTCATATGACCGCTGCCGCAGCCGCCCGGTAACAACGACCCTCGACCCGCGCGTCAGGGACTCGGCCACGTTCTCCGCCGCCTGACGCCAGATGTTGCAGCGCATGAACAACGCGTCCATGTCTTCCCACTGATTGGTCTGGGCATTGAACTTCCGCGGGGTGGAGGCCACCGTGAAGTTGGCCACCGCCGCCCCGGAGGGGGTGAAGCGTAATTCCGGGTCGGCGGTGAGGTTGCCGACCACCGTCATGTTCGTTTCGCCTGCCATGGTTCCTCCTGAAGTGGTGGGGAGCGGCAACGAAGCTGAGTGTCAGCTCAGCGCTTCGGTCCGCACCGCCTTGGGACGAACCTTCTTCGGCTCGTTCCGCAACACCTTGGTACGCAGCACCGACTCGTTCAGGGTGAGCTGGCGGTCCAGCTCGGTGACCGTGGCCGGCTCGCAGGCAATGTCCACGACTGCATAGATGCCATCCGCGTGCTTGAGGATCTCGTAGGCGAGTCTGCGCTTGCCCCAGACCTCCACCTTGTCGACCGTGCCGCCGTCCTTGCGAACGACATTGAGGAATGTATCCAGGGACGGAGCGACCGTGCGCTCGTCCAGGTTGGGGTCAAGGATGACCATCAGTTCGTAATGACGCATAGGACCTCTGCACCTCCTGTGGACTAGTGAATTCGGCTGCGGTCTCTCCGCAGCAGGAGGGTCGTTGCGTCAGCAACCGCCCCAGCCTAGCAAACAGCCCCCTGACCTGCGAAATCGCGGGGCAGAGGGCTGATGCGGGGAGAGCGGGTCAGTGCGAGCTACGGCGAAGCACCCAGGTACGGACCAGGGCGGCCGTCGTGAGTGAGAGCAGCAGCGCCGCCATCACCGCCTCGGCAGGCACGCGGGTCGAGGTGTTGGGCGCGGCGGGCAAGGCCGTGACCTCGCTCATCATCGGCAGCACTGCGGCTGCCGAGGTGGGCGCCGGGATGGCGGCGGCAGCCGCCGGCGGTGCGGCCAACAGACCGAACTGGGGTGCCATGGTCGGAGCCGTTCCGAGCGCGCTCGGTAGGCCATACCCGGTGAGCGACTTGGGCGGCATCGTCGGAGCAACCCCCACGGAGAAGCCCGCGCCGCCTGCCGGCACTGAGGTGATGTCGCTGTAGGTGTTGCGTGGCACGCTCCCGTAACTGGGGGCGCTGGGCGCAGGCACGGCGGTTGGCGCGGCAACGTTGCTCACCGGCGGGTTCGCGGCCGCAGGCTGGGGTGCGTTCTGGGGGGCTGCCGTCACGACCGCGGCAGGCTTGGTGACCGTGATGGCGCAGTTGTCCGTCACAATCGGGGTCACCAACGCAGCCGGCACCAAGGGGGGCAGCGCGGCGGCGACCGCCTTCGCAATGTCAGCGCCGCTGATGTTCGCGGGGCCACCGGAGGCGGACTGGGTGACCGTGAAGGCACCCAACTTCATCCAGGACAACGCAGCACCCAACGCGTCCGCGGCAGGGGGGCCGACCACCGGAGTCGCGCGCAGCCCGGCGAGCTGCGGGGCCAGGACGGTCTTGGCGGTCACCGTCAAGCTGTCACCGACGTTCGCCTGGACGGTGGTGTTGCAGCTGTCCAACGGGATGGCGGCAGGCGCGGCCGAAGCGCTACCCGCTCCCAACACCGACATACCGGTGGCGCACACCCCCACCAGCCCCGTCACGGCTGCTGCCCGATAGGTCTTCTGCATACCCCGCTCCTCAACTCCCCGACGACCAACCGCCAGCTCGGTCCAACACTAGGTGACGCAGTGAACCCCTGTCGCCATTTGGTACAACGACGCCGCCCCGGACCGGTAACGCATCCAGCTGGCACGGGCACCTACCCTGAGACCATGCGCATCGGAGCTCACGTCCGTGACGATACCGATCCGGTCGGAGTCGCCCACGAACTCGGCGCCGAGGTGGTGCAGCTGTTCCTCGCCGACCCGCAAAAATGGAACAAGCCCGGGACGCACCCGCAGACCGAGCAGCTCCTGGCCGGCGACCTGCAGGTGGTGGTGCACTCGCCGTACGTGATCAACGTGGCGAGTCTGAACAACCGCATCCGCATCCCGTCCCGAAAGCTGGTGAGCCAGCACGCGGAGGCGGCGGCCGCCATCGGTGCCTTCGGGCTGGTGGTGCACGGCGGCCACGTGCGCGACGGCGAAGATTCTGCGGAGGGCATCTCGAACTGGCGCAAAATGTTCCAGCGCCAAGCGGACGCCGGTGGCTTCCCGGTGCCGGTGCTGATCGAGAACACCGCCGGGGGTGACAACGCCATGGCTCGGCACTTTGAGGACCTCGCGCGGCTGTGGGACGCCGTCGGGGAGTTCGGCGCCGGGTTCGTGCTGGACACGTGCCACGCCTGGGCCGGGGGCGAGGACCTGGTGGACGCCGTGGAGCGGGCACGGAGCATCACCGGGCGCATCGACCTGGTGCACCTGAACAATTCCCGCGACGAGTTCAACTCCGGGCGCGACCGTCATGCCAACCTGGCGTCCGGAACCATCGAGCCAGAGGTGCTCGCCGCGGTGTGCAAGGCCGCCGAGGCGCCGGTGGTGCTGGAGACGCCCGGCGACGGTGTGGCGGAGGATCTCAAGTACTTGCGCAGCGTGCTGGCCTGAAGTTGGGCTCGTCCGTTTAAAGGCCGAACAGGTGCAAGTTGTGGACGAACTCGATGAAGATGCCCCAGTGAATCTGGTGGATGTCCGGTATCGGTGTCACCGCCACCGCGGTGCTGGCACTCGACGGGGCGTACGTGCCATCGCCGCTGTAGCTGACGGAGACTGTGTGGTCCCCGGCTGTCGCGAAGCTGGTCACGCACGTCGCGTACCCGAAGCTGGCGCTGGCCGCATTGACCGGGCGAGCATCGCAGCCCGCGATGGGCGTGCCTTCGTCGGCAAAAGCCACGGTTCCGGTTGCCGCATCGGGTCCGACCTTCGCGAACAGCAGGACGCCGTCGACACCAACCCCGGCGTTCGGCGAACTCGCCACTGTCGTGACG
>JALYVL010000197.1 GCA_030853285.1 Actinomycetota bacterium
TGTAGGGCGTCTCCGACCCCGCGGGCAGTCCTTCGAGCACCACCAGCGCGTAGTGGTGACCGTGCACGCACCACGTCCGCTCGACCCCGCGCACGTCACCGCACTGCACGGCAACCTCGCAGCTCGTATCCGTCTCCACCCAAACGGTCGCCCGGTGGGTGTCGACGAAGCGCAGCAGGGGACCGAGCACGATGCGCGCGGTACTCACCGGGCGCCCGGCCAGGCCGCGGCCAACAGGGCACGGGTCTCCCCGAGGAGCTGAGGCAGCACCTTCGTCCCCCCGAGCACGGTGATGAAGTTCGCGTCACCGCCCCAGCGCGGCACCACGTGCTGATGCAGATGGGCGGCGAGCGAGCCGCCCGCCACCGCGCCGAGGTTCAGTCCGACGTTGAAGCCGTGCGGACGCGAGACGGCCTTGATGACGAGGATGGCGTCCCTGGTGACCGACATCAGCTCGCTGGACTCGGCGGCGGTCAGGTCCTCCAGCTCCGCCACGTGGCGGTAGGGCAGCACCATCAGGTGTCCGGGGTTGTACGGATACAGGTTCAGCACCGCGTAGACGTGCTCGCCGCGGGTCAGCACCAGCCCCTCGGCGTCATCCATGCTCGGGATTGCGCACAGCGGGCAGTCGGGCTCACCGGGATGGCTCGTCGCCGGTCGGCCATCACCGGCCGGCTCGGCGATGTAGGACATCCGGTGCGGGGTCCACAGTCGCTCGAGACGATCACCGTCCCCAGCGCCTTGCTGGTGCAGCGCCCTCACCCGGCCTGCACCAATGCTGCCGTCGGCGAGGCGTTGCGCCGCCCGACCACCCAGTCACTGATCAGCTCGACGGCCTCGGCCACGGGCACACCGTTGCACTGCGTGCCGTCGCGGAAGCGGAAGCTCACCGCGCCGGCCTCGACGTCACGTTCGCCTGCGAGCAGCATGAACGGAACCTTCTGGGTGGTGTGCGTGCGGATTTTCTTCTGCATCCGCTCGTCGCTCACGTCTACCTCCACGCGGATTCCGCGCCGACGCAGCTGTCCGGCCACGTCCATCAGGTGCTCGGCGAACGCGTCCGCGACGGGAATTCCGACAACCTGCACCGGTGCCAGCCAGGCGGGGAACGCTCCGGCGTAGTGCTCGGTGAGCAAGCCGAGGAAGCGCTCGATCGAGCCGAACTTGGCGGAGTGGATCATCACCGGCTGCTGACGGGTGCCGTCGGCGGCGGAGTACTCCAGGCCAAAGCCGGCCGGTTGGTTGAAGTCGTACTGGATCGTGGACATCTGCCAGGTGCGCCCGATCGCGTCCCGCGCCTGCACGGAGATCTTCGGGCCGTAGAACGCGGCACCGCCCGGGTCCGCCACCAGCTCGAGTCCGGTCTCGGTGGCGGCGTCGCTGAGCACCTGGGTGGCGGAATCCCAGTCGGCGTCCGAGCCGATGAACTTGTCGGAGTCGCCGCGGGTGGAGAGCTCCAGGTAGAACTCATCCAGGCCGAAGTCCTTCAGCAGGCCCAGCACGAAGGTGAGCAGGTGCCTGATCTCGCCGGGCGCCTGCTCCGGGGTGACGTAGCTGTGCGAATCGTCCTGGGTCAGTCCGCGAACCCGGGTGAGGCCGTGCACGACCCCGGAGCGCTCGTAGCGGTAGACCGACCCGAACTCGAAGAACCGCAGCGGCAGTTCGCGGTAGGAGCGACCGCGCGACCGGAAGATCAGGTTGTGCATGGGGCAGTTCATGGCCTTGAGGTAGTACTTGCTGTTCTCCAGATCCATCGGCGGGAACATGGTCTCGGCGTAGTAGGGCAGATGCCCCGAGGTCTCGAACAGTCCGCCCTTGGCAATGTGCGGGGTACCGACGTAGTCGAAGCCCTCCTCGATGTGCCGGTTGCGGACGTAGTCCTCCATCTCCCGCTTGATCACGCCACCCTTGGGGTGGAACACCGGAAGACCGGAGCCGATCTCATCGGGGAAGCTGAACAGGTCCAGCTCGTTACCGAGCTTGCGGTGGTCGCGGCGCTCGGCCTCGGCAATCAGTTCCAGGTGCGCGTCGAGCGCTTCGCTGGACTCCCAGGCCGTGCCGTAGACCCGCTGCAGGTCGGCGTTGGCCTGGTCGCCGCGCCAGTAGGCGGCGGAGCTGCGGGTGATCTTGAACGCAGGAATGTGCTTGGTGGTGGGGATGTGCGGCCCGCGGCACAGGTCGGCCCACACCTTCTCCCCGGTACGGGGGTCGAGGTTGTCGTAGATGGTCAGCTCCCCCTCGCCGACCTCCATCACCTCGGGATCGTCCACACCGGACTTGTCGCGAATCAGCTCCAGCTTGTAGGGCTCATCAGCAAGCTCGGCCTCAGCGGACTCCACCGAGCCCAGCACCCGCCGGGAGAAACGCTGCGCGCCCTTGATGATCTGGCGCATCTTCTTCTCGATGGCCGTGAGGTCCTCGGGGGTGAACGGCTGCGCCACGTCGAAGTCGTAGTAGAAGCCGTCCGTGATGGGCGGCCCGATACCCAGCTTCGCGTCCGGGAACAGCGACTGCACCGCCTGGGCCAGCACATGCGCACAGGAATGCCGAATGACCATCCGCCCGTCGGGCGAACTCGCCTCGACCGCTGTGACCTCGGTGTCGGCCACCGGCGTCCAGGACAGGTCGTGCAGTGCGCCGTCGGCGTCGCGCACCACCACCGCGGCATTGGCTCCCCTGCCGGCAAGCCCCGCCTCGCGTGTAGCAGTGCCCGCCGTGGTGCCCGCCGCGACCGTCAGTCGATGCGAAATCGGGGCGATCGGATGTGCCACGGCGCTGGGCTCCTTGGGTGTGATCGACATTGATGCCCCGATGCTATCGGTGCTCAGCATGTCCACTCGACCCACTCAGACGTGGTGGTCCCGGCTGGGTTCGAACCAGCGACCTTCCCGGTGTGAACGGGACGCTCTTCCACTGAGCCACGGGACCGTGCTCACTCCGGGATCGCCCGGATGCCGCACGTGCGGTGGGGAACACTAACACGCACGCGGTGGGCCACGGCCACTGCCGGCTCAGGCCTGAGCTTGGCCCGTCGCCACCACCGTCGTCGGCGTGGTCGGAGTGCTGCCCGCGGGCTCGATGGACACGGCAAAGCGCGTGAAACTCGCCGGCGCGGCGGGATTCATCACCGTCACACTGCGCGCGCCGTTCGTCCCCACGACTCCGCCGAGCGGTAACGGCTTCGCGCCGGGGCCCTCGGGCACGCCCCACAGCACGTACTGCGAGTCGCTTGCCGTCGCGGGCATGTTCACCGGCAAGACCGTCGACTGCGCGGGTCCGGCGAGCAAGAGTGCCATCGGCGTGGACGAGCCACTGTCGGTCAGCGCCACCTTGCGTACCGAGGGATCGGTCAGGGCGGACATCACGTTCTGCTCGTTGAGTGCGCTCACCGAGGTCGAGCTCGGCTGGTTCAAGGCAGCAGTCCCGGCCCACCCGATGACGGCGCCGAAGGCAAGGACCACCGCGGCAGCGGCGGCCAGCAACGTCCTTCGCGAACTGCTGAACCGCCCGGTAGACGCAGGACTGCGACGAGCTCGCCTTGAGCCCGGCGGGCGCACGGGTGCGAGCTCCCGCGGTGCCATCCCCACGGGCTGGCTCTGCCGAGGAACCTGGGGAGTACGGGCTGCGTTGAGCACCGCCGCGCGAAGATGGGCGGGTGGCTCGTACTGCTCCACATCCGCAGCAAGGAACACTGCCATGTCCTCAGTCGCGTGCACCTCGGCCTGGCATTCCGCACAGGTCGGGAGGTGACCACCGAACATCGACTCGTCGTCCGGTTCCAGCGCGTGCAACGCCCAGCCGGTAGCGAGTTCCAGGTTGGTGCAGTGCCGGTCTGCTTCCGCACTCATCACAGGCCCTCTCCTTCCGCGCGTGCGCCGACTATTCCGAAGTCCAAAGCCAACGATCCGAGTGCGGCGCGTAACCGCTGCGAGGCCGCAAACATTCTCGATTTCACCGTACCCAGGGGGACGCCGATGATCGCGGCGACCTCTCGTTGGGTATAACCCCCGTAGTAGGCCAACATCATCGTCTTCGCC
>JALYVL010000198.1 GCA_030853285.1 Actinomycetota bacterium
GGTACGACGTTGCTCACAGACTGCCTTTGGTGCTGGGCACTCCGCGTACGCGGGGGTCGGGCTCCACCGCTGTGCGCAGCGCCCGCGCAACCGCCTTGAACTGCGCCTCGGTGACGTGGTGCGGGTCGCGGCCGTAGAGGGTGCGCACGTGCAGCGCAATTCGTGCGTTCAAGGCCAGTGACTCGAAGACATGGGCGTTGATCACCGTGTTGTACGGCGCGCCGTCGCCTGAGCCGCCGATGACGCTGGTCAATAGGTGCTCCGGCTCCCCGGTGTGCACGCAGTAAGGGCGCCCGGACACGTCCACCGCGGCGTGGGCGAGCGTCTCGTCCATCGGAATCCACGCATCACCGAAGCGCCGAATGCCTGCCTTGTCGCCCAGCGCCTGCCCGAGCGCCTGGCCCAGGACGATGGCGGTGTCCTCCACGGTGTGGTGCGCCTCGATCTCGGTGTCGCCCGTGGCGTGCACGGTGAGGTCGAAGCTGGCGTGCGTGCCGAGCGCGGTGAGCATGTGGTCGTAGAACGGCACGCCGGTGGCGATGTCGACCACGCCGGCGCCGTCAAGGTCGAGCTCGACGGTGATACTCGACTCGCGGGTGGTGCGCTCGACTCGGGCCGTGCGGCTCATCGATCTACCCCCACGTCGCTTCGCTCGCTCATCGATCTACCCCCACGTCGCTTCGCTCGCTCATTGCCCCTCTTCTCTCACCCAGATCGAGGTCGGTCCGGGCGATGGCGTCACTTGCCGCGATGAACGCGTCGTTCTCGGCCCGCAGGCCAATCGTCGCACGAAGAAACCTCGGGACCCCCACAT
This sequence comes from Actinomycetota bacterium, assembly GCA_030853285.1. Lineage (GTDB taxonomy): Bacteria > Actinomycetota > Actinomycetes > Mycobacteriales > Mycobacteriaceae > X156. Next base: position 815 of record JALYVL010000198.1, read on the forward strand.
CCCTGATCAGTACCCCGTGGTCCAGGTAGGCCTGCCAGGCGCGCGGAGCATCGAGAAAGCGTCCAAACAGAATGAAGTTGGACTCCGAGGGAATCACGGTAAAACCTTTGCGCAACAACGCCTCCGACACACGCTTGCGCTCATCCGCCAACAGGTGCACTGAGCCCAGCGTCTCGCCCGCGTGCCGAAGTGCCGCCCGTGCCGCGGCCTGGGTGAGCACCGAGAGGTGGTAGGGCAGCCGGACCAGCAGCATCGCCTCCACGAACGCGGGGGCGGCGGCGAAGTAACCGAGCCTGCCACCCGCGAAGGCAAAGGCCTTGCTCATCGTGCGGGTGACCACCAGCGTGCCCGGGTACTCTTCGATCAGCGTGATGGCGCTCGGCTCGTCGGAAAACTCGCCGTAGGCCTCGTCCACGATCACGATGCCGGGCGCCGCGTCGAGCACCGCGCGCAGCTCGCGCATTGGGATCACGTGACCGGTCGGGTTGTTGGGGCTGGCCACGAACACCACATCGGGCTGTCGCTCCTTGATGGTCGCGGCCGCCTCGGTGGCGTCGAGCGAGAAGTCCTCAGCGCGGGCGGCCGCAATCCAGTCGGTCTGGGTGCCCCCGCTGAGGATCGGGTGCATCGAGTACGACGGCACAAAGCCGATCGCGCTGCGTCCGGGACCACCAAAGGCCTGCAACAGCTGCTGCTGGACCTCGTTGGAGCCGTTGGCCGCCCACACATTGTCGACGCTCAGTGCGACACCGGTCTGAGCAGTGAGGTAGGCAGCCAGGTCGGTGCGCAGTTCCACGGCGTCGCGATCGGGGTAGCGGTGCAACTGCTGTGCCGCCGCTCGGACCGACCAGGTGACGTCCTCGATCAGCGCGGCGCTCGGCGGATGCGGATTCTCGTTGGTGTTCAACCGCACCGGCACGTCGAGCTGCGGCGCACCGTAGGGGTCGACGTTGCGCAGCTCATCACGAATCGGCAGGTCGCGCACCGTAAGCGTCATCGCGCCCGCACCTGTACTGCGGCACCGTGCGCGGGCAGGTCCTCGGCTCCGGCCAGGGCGACGACGTGCTCGGCGACGTCGGCCAAGGCCTGCTCGGTGTACTCCACGACATGAATGCCGCGCAGAAAGGTCTGCACACTCAAGCCCGAGGAGTGCCGCGCGCAGCCGGCCGTGGGTAGCACGTGATTGCTGCCCGCGCAGTAGTCGCCGAGGCTGACCGGTGACCATGGCCCGACGAACACCGCCCCCGCGTTCCGCACGTCTCGAGCGACAGCGGAGGCGTCGGCGGTCTGAATCTCCAGGTGCTCGGCGGCGTACGCGTTGACCACCCGCAGCCCTTCGTCCACGGTAGACACCAGAACGATGCCGGACTGCTTGCCCGACAATGCCGTTCGTACCCGATCGGCGTGCTTGGTGACGGAAACCTGCTCGGCCAGCGCCTGGTCCACCGCGTCGGCCAGCTCCTCGCTGGTGGTCACCAGCACGCTGGCCGCGAGCACGTCGTGCTCCGCTTGGCTGATGAGGTCGGCGGCCACATGCGTCGCATCGGCGGTGCCGTCGGCCAGGATCGCGATCTCCGTCGGGCCCGCCTCGGAGTCGATGCCCACCATTCCGCGGAGTTGCCGTTTTGCTGCCGTGACGTAAATGTTTCCCGGCCCGGTGATGAGGTCGACCGGATTCAGCTCGGCAGAGCCGTCGACGGCCACCGTGTCGATGCCGCCCATCGCCAGCAGGGCTATCGCCTGTGCCCCCCCGGCAGCCCACACCTCCCGGACGTTAAGCAGGGCGCAAGCGGCGAGAATGGTGGGATCGGGCAGACCATGGTTGTCGGCTTGCGGCGGCGAGCAGACCACGAGTTCGGCAACTTCTGCCGCCTGTGCGGGCACGACGTTCATCACGACGCTGGAGGCCAGCACCGCGTTGCCGCCGGGTACGTACAACCCGACGCGGTCGACCGGCACCCACCGCTCGGTGACGGTGCCACCGTCGACCACCTGGGTCACGGTATCGCTGCGCCGCTGGTCGGCGTGCACCCGCCTGGCCCTGGCGATGGACTCCTCCAGTGCCGCTCGAACCTGCGGATCCAGCTGCTCCAGCGCTCGGTCGAGCTCCTCGACCGGAACGCGAACGGAACGGGGGCGCACCTTGTCGAACATCTCGCTGAGCTCCAGCACCGCGTCCACCCCGCGCTCGCGCACCGCGTCCACGATCGGTCGCACGGTGTGCAGCACCGCGTCGACGTCGACCTCGCCGCGCGGCAAGGTGCTGCGCAACTCGGCGATGGACGGCGTGCGACCGCGCAGGTCGATGCGGGCGAGCATGGTGATCCTCCAAAGGGAACGACAGGACACCAGGATAGGCGGCGGAGCGGCGCCTCCGTACCGGTTGTACCGCTCTCAGCGGCGACGGGCCGACTGCGCCTCCTCCACGGCTTCCTTGTCCGCCTCGTCGAGCTTGCGGGTGTCGCGCGGCACCACGAACGGCTCCACATCTTCGGGGAGACCCTCGGCGATGGCCTTGCCGTGCTCCAGCTCTGCGTTGATCTCGGCTCCCAGCAGCAGCGCGATATTGGTCAGCCACAGCCAGACCAGGAATATCACGATGCCGGCCAGCGATCCGTAGGTCTTGTTGTAGGACGAGAAGCCGGTCACGTAGAGGGCGAACAACGCGGAGATCACCAACCAGATGACGACCGCAATGACGCCGCCAGGGCTGACCCACTTGACGCCGCCCTGCTTGGCGTTGGGGCTGGCCCAGAAGAGGATGGCGAGCAGCACCGAGACGAGAATGAGTAGCACCGGCCACTTGGCGATGTTCCAGACCAGCACTGCGGTGTCCCCGACTCCGATCACGTCACCGATTTGTTTGGCGACCGGCCCGCTCACCACCACGATCACCGCGCTGAGGAGCAGCAGGATGACCGACACAATAGTCACGCCCAGCCGCGTCGGCGCCGTCTTCCAGATCGGGCGCCCCTCACCGATTCCGTAGATGACGTTCGAAGCGCGCATGAACCCCGCGACGTAACCAGACGCGGACCACAACGCAACCACCACGCCGAGAATTGCCCCTATCCCCGCGCCTCCCTTGTTCGCCTGCGCCTGGGTGATCAGGGTGTGGACGAAGTCGGCAGACGAGCCCGGCGCGACCTGCTGCACCTGGTTCATCACCTGGTTGGTGGTGTCCGGTCCCAACAAGCCGAGCAGCGAGATGAGCACAATGA
>JALYVL010000199.1 GCA_030853285.1 Actinomycetota bacterium
GGCGACATGGAGCCCGACACGTCGATCAGCAACACCAGGCGCCGGGGCCTGCGGGCGCGCCGATGCACCGCCGGGCGCACCACCTCTCCCCCGGCCCGCAACATCGCGCGAACGGTGGCGCGCGGGTCGACCGCACCGCGGTGGGCCGGGCGCCTGCGCACGGCACGACGGGTGGACGGGCGGTAGCGCAGCGCAGCCAGCAGAGCGCGCAGGTGCTCGCGCTCAGCGGGCTGCAGCTCGCCGAAATCTTTGCGTCGCAGTACCTCTGTGTCGCTCGCGGCAGTGCTCAGCTGCTCGTGGTCTTGCCCGTCTCCTGGCTGCGGGGAGGTACCGGTCAGCGACGCGGCGATGCTGGGCCGCTCCACCTGGGCACCGTTGGTCGCCGGTCGCGGGGTGGTGCCGGAGAACCAGGCGGAGAAGGCGGTGTCGTAACGGGGCAGGTCGTCGGCCTGCGAGCACAGGGTCAGCCTGCCCGCCCAGTAGACCTGCACAGGATTGGTGACGTCGAGCTCGGCCAGTGCCTGCACAAACGCCCGCCCTCGACTGGCGTCGGCGGATACCCCCGCGGCGCGAAGCACCCGGACGAAACCGAGGAACCCGACCAGCGCGGTCACGAGAACAGCAGGGCATCGAGGCCGAGCTGGGTCACCTTGTCGGTGTCCTCCCGATACTTCAACACCGCGCCCAGGGTGGCCGCTGCCGACTGGACATCCATCGTGGACTGTCCGAGGGCGTGCAGAGCCGAGGCCCAGTCCAGCGTTTCAGCGACGCCGGGCGGTTTCAGCAGGTCCAGGGTGCGCAGGGTCCGGGTGGCGCCGGCGACCTGGCGGGCCAGCCCCTCGGCGACCGCGGGCAGCCGCTCGCGGACGATGGCCACCTCGCGCTGCAGGTCGGGGTGCTCCAGCCAGTGGTAGAGGCAGCGGCGCTTCAGCGCGTCGTGCACCTCGCGGGTGCGGTTGGAGGTCAGCACCACCAGCGGCGGCACCACCGCAGTGATCGCGCCGAGCTCGGGAATGCTCACCGTGTTCTCGGCGAGCACCTGCAGCAGGAACGCCTCGAACTCGTCGTCGGCGCGGTCGATTTCGTCCACCAGCAGCACGCACGGCGCCTCGCGCAGGGCCTGCAGCAGCGGCCTGGCCAGCAGAAAGCGCTCGGAGTACAGCTCGGCGTCGTCGACCGGGACTCCACCGGTCTCCAGGGCGCGCAGGTGCAGCAGCTGGCGGGGAAAGTCCCAGTCGTACAACGCCTGGCTGGCGTCGATGCCCTCGTGGCACTGCAGGCGGATCAGCGGCAGGTGCAATGCGTCGGCCAGCGCCGTGGCCAGCGCCGTCTTGCCGGTACCCGGTTCGCCCTCGCAGAACAGTGGGCGCTGCATCCGCAAGGCGAGGAAGGCTGCCGTGGCGATGCCGTCGTCGGGTAGGTAGCCGACGCCACGCAGTGCCGTCGCCAGGTCGGCCGGTGAGGTGATGTCCACACCTGCACCTTAGGCCGGGAAGCACTGGATCATCACTGCGAGCAAGCGATCACGCCCTGACCGTGGCACCGTCGGGGCGGTAACCCGACTCGAGGAGCACGAGGAGATCACGAGCTGATGCTGTTTCCCGGCTTCACCCAGCAGCAGATACCCACTGGCCACGCCACCATTAACCTGGTTCGCGGTGGCTCGGGACCGCCGGTGTTGTTGTTGCACGGGTTCCCGCAGACCCTGGCCATGTGGCATCGGGTTGCCGCTGCACTCGCCGAGCACCACACCGTGATCGCCGCCGACCTCCGCGGGTACGGCGACTCCAGCAAGCCGGAAGGAGGCGGCGACCACGTGGCGCACAGCTTCAGAGCCATGGCCGCCGACCAGGTCGAGGTGATGCGCGCGCTCGGGCACGAACGGTTCACCGTCCTGGCCCACGACCGGGGCGCCAGGGTGGCCCACCGGATGGCCTTGGACCACCCTGGCGTCGTCGACCGACTCGCCGTTCTGGACATCGTCCCCACCGCGCACGTTTTGTCCACTGTAGACCGACGACTGGCCAGCAGCTACTTCCACTGGTTTTTCCTCAGCCAGCCGGAGCCGCTGCCGGAGAGAATGATCGGCGCCGATCCGCTGCTGTTCCTGCACGCGTGCCTTGGTGGTCTCGGCGGAAGCCTGGACAGCTACGCGCCGCAGGCGTTGGCGGAGTACGAACGCTGCTTCCTCGACCCCGGCACCATCCGTGGCGTCTGCGAGGACTACCGCGCCGCGATGTCCATCGACGCCGAACACGATCAGGCTGACGCCCACCGGAAAATTGAGCAGCCGTTGTTGGTGCTGTGGGGAGCCCGCGGAGTGGTGGGCCGGCTCTACGATCCACTGACCGTTTGGCGGGAATACGCCACCGACGTCCGCGGACAGGCGCTGGACGCGGGCCACTTCCTCGTGGAGGAGTGCGGCGAGGATTGCATCCGCCTGTTGCAGTCGTTTGTGGCCGGACGATGACTCAGTCCGGGAGGTCGTGGTCGCGCCCGGTCGCCAGGTCACCGCACTCCACCAGCACCACATCGTCGCGGGACCGAAGAAAATCACGCGCGCCGTGGTCACCGGTCGCCGATCGTTGCACCGCCGCCCAGTGCTGCCGCGCCAACAGCACCGGGTGGCCTGGTGCGCCGTCGTAGGCGGCCCTGGCCAGCTCAGCGCCGGTGCCCAACACGCGGGCCATCACGTCCGCTCCCACATCGGGGGTGTCCACCAGATGCACCAGCGCATGGGTCGCGGGTGTCGACGCCACAGCGGCGAGGCCAGCGCGCAACGATGCACCCATTCCCGTCGCCCAGTCGCCGGCAACCACAGTGGACACACCGTCGGGCAGCCGCGCTGGGGTAGCAGCACCCAGCACCACAAGCACGCTTGAGCACCCGCCTTGAGCCAATGCCGTCACCGCCATGTGCAGCCACGCCCCGTCGTGCGCCAGCACCTTCGGGGAGCCGTAACGATGACCCGCACCTGCGGCGAGCAGCACTCCGACGACGTCCACGTTGCCCATCGTGCACGAAAAAGGGGCGGCCGCCAGAATCGGCGACCGCCCCCGCACGCAGAGCTCAGAAAGTCACTTCAGTGCCGGCGGAACGTAACCGGGCGCCGTCGGACCTTCGTACACCCCATCGGTCACCTGCTTGAGGCCTCCGGGCTGCGAGGAGTCGGGCCGGAAGACGTAGACCTTCTGCGACGGGGCCGCGCCGGGCTTGGAGTAGTCCAGCGGAACCACAACCCCGGTGTTGACGTTGGTCAGCGAACGGAAGGCGGTGTTCATGCCGTCCCGGGTCAGGTCCTTGCTGTCGCACGCCTTCTTCAGCACCGCGGTGAAGGCCTGGGCTGCGCCGAAGCCCCAGGTCAGACCACCGTCGAGCTGGGAGTCCGGGTACTTTGCCTTGTAGTCGGTGATGAACTTTTGCAGGCCGGGGTCCGTGCCGTTGGGCTGCTGCCAGGAGGCAACGCCGTAGAGCAGCTTCTCCAGTGCCGGACCGGCCGGGGTCTTGAGCAGGCCCGGGTCGAAGTCGGGGTTGCTACCGATCACCGGCACGTTGAGCCCGATGCTCGCGTCCACGCCCACCGCTGATGCCGTCGGCTTGGGAGAGGCGGTCAGCAGGATCGCCTTCACACCCTGGTTCTTCAGGTCCGTCACCTGGGCCGTCAGGTCCGTGTCGGTGGACTTGATCTTCTTCTCCACCAGGTTGAGACCATTCTTCTCGGCGGCGTACTTGCTGCCGAGCAGGGCGTCGGCGCCGTACTCACCCTCGAAGTAGATGTGGCCGACCGTGTCGCCCTTTTTGATCAGACCCTTCTCCATGGCGAAGTCGATGCCGTTGATCATCTCGTAGTCGTAGGTGGAGCCCACGATCATGATCTGCTTGTTGCTCAGCAGAGTGGATGCCCAGGCCGACGGCACCGCGATCACCTTGTCCGAGGTGTACTGGTCGAGCAAGGCCGCGCTGATCGGCGACCCCAGCACCTGGGGGAAGCCGAGCACCTGGTCCTTCATCTGGTTGTACAGGGTCA
>JALYVL010000200.1 GCA_030853285.1 Actinomycetota bacterium
AGCACGCCGAGTCCAGCGTCATGCTCGGACCGCGCAGGTCGAGCAGGTAGGACAAGCGGTTGGCGACGATGCTTCCCGCGGCCCCCGTCGCTGTCCAGGCGTCCATCTCGCCCAAGTCGGCGGTGGTGATAAGCCCGTAGTCATGGGTGGAGACGCCGATGTACACACCGGTGGCCGAGCCCTTGATGTCGTCGACGTTGATGCCCGCGTGTTCCAGCGCCTCCCACGCGACCTCGAGTACCAAACGCTGCTGCGGGTCCATTGATGCGGCCTCGCGCGGGGCGATCCCGAAGAATTCCGCGTCGAAACCCTCGACGTCGTCCAGGAAACCACCGTGCACGTTGGTCTTGCCCAGCACCTCGGCCTGAGCGGGGTCGGCGGCGAACGCCGCCCAACGGCTCGGCTGCACGGCGCTGATGGTGTCCACCCCGCCGCTGAGCACCTCCCAGAGCTGTTCGGGCGAGCGCACTCCACCGGGCAGGCGCGCGGCAAGGCCGACGACAGCGACCTCACCGTCGTAAGCGAGCGGGTCGCCACCCTGCGGCGCGTGGTCGTAGAAGTCGCTGTCGGGCTCCGGCGCCGTCGGCTCCCCTTCGATCAGCCGGGTGGCGAGGGTGGCGATCGTCGGGTACTCCCACACCAGGGTGGCGGAGAGTGTGACCCCGAGCATCTCCTCGAGCTCGCCGGACAGGGCGACCGTGTCCCGCGAGGCGAGGCCGAACTCCTCCAACGGTCGGTCGTCGTGCACGTCGGACCGAGGCAGGCCGGTGGCGGTGGCGACCCAGTCGCCGAGCCACGCCCGCAAAGCTGACACCGTCATGGGCGACACCGACCCCGACTCGGTCGCTGGTGCACCATTCATGCGGTCACCTGAGTTCCCGTCCATTGCTTCTCATCCGTCACGTGCGCCCCATCCTGCACGTCCGGGAACAATCCTGGGCGGGGCGCGCCGCGCAAGGTTCCGTCCAGGTACTGCTGCCGGCAGGCGCGCCTGGCGAGTTTTCCGCTCGAGGTACGCGGAATCGATCCGCCGGGCACCAGCAGCACCTCGCGCGCGCTGAGCCCGTGTCGTTGCGCCAGCGCGGCCCGCACCGCCGCCACGGCAGGCTCCGGATCGGCCTTGCCCTGCCCCGCGGCACGCTCGGCCACCACCACCAGTTGCTCGGCCGATCCGACGGCCTCCTTTAAAGCCGGAACAGCAAAGGCCGCAACGAATCCTGAGCGGAGAACCTTGCTCGCCTCGGTGGCCGAGAACTCGACATCCTGCGGATAGTGGTTACGCCCGCCGATGATGATCATGTCCTTGGCCCGGCCGGTGATGTAGAGCTGTCCGTCCACCAAAACTCCCAGATCACCGGTGCGCAACCAGTGCCTGTCGTCGTCGGTGTTCGCGATGACGGCACGGAAAGTGTGCTGAGTTTCCTCCTCCCGTCCGTAGTACCCCGCGCCCATGTTCGCTCCGTGCAGCCAGATCTCCCCCACCGCGCCGTCGGGCAATTCCGCGCAGGTCTCCGGGTCGACGATCGCCGCTTCCTGCTCGATCGCCATCTCACCGACCGCCACGTACATGCTGGCCAACGGCGAGTCCGCGGGTACCTCGACCGCGCTGCCCTCGCCCAACTTGTCCCGGTCGAAGTGACTCACGCGGGGTGGGGCACCCGCCGTGCTCGCCGCCACGAACAGGGTGGCCTCGGCCATCCCGTAGGACGGACGCTGGGCAAACGGTGACAACCCGTACGGCCCAAAGGTCGCTTGGAACTGTTCCAGGGACGACGGCCGCACCGGCTCACTGCCGTTGATCAGCGCGGCAACACCGCTGAGGTCGATGTCGCTGCCCTCCGGTGGCTTTCCGCGCCGCGCCGCGTGCTCGAAGGCGAAGTCCGGTGCCGCGGCGATGACGCCGGGGGCCTCGGCGAGCAGCGTGATCCAGCGGAGTGGACGCTGCACGAATGCGCGCGGCGACATGACGGTGCACGGTCGACCGATCATGGCCGGGATGATCACCACGAGCAGCCCCATGTCGTGAAACAGCGGCAGCCAGCTGACGGCCCGCCCCGTGGCGGGGGGCACCTGGTAGGCCGTCATCATCTGCATCACGTTGGTCAGCACGCCACCGTGGGTGATCTCGACGCCCGCGGGCACCCGGGTGGACCCGGAGGTGTACTGCAGGTATGCGACGTCCTCGCGGACAACATCCGGCGCCGTCCAGGAGTCGGCGAGGGAGTCCGGCACCGCATCGACGGCCAGGATGCGGGGACGCCGTGCCGCTGGCCGGTCGGCGAAGAAGGCCCGCACCCCGGCTGCGGAGGCACTGGAGGTGAGCACGGCCGTCGGGCTGCAGTCGCCCAGCACCGCGGTGAGCCGGTCGGTGTGGCCCGGCTCCTCGGGGTCGAACAACGGAACCGCGATGCGTCCGGCATGAATGGCGGCGAAGAACGCGACGATGTACTCCATGCCCTGCGGGGCGAGGATCGCCACGCGCGCACCGGGCTGGGAGATCTGCTGCAAGCGAGCAGCGACTGCACGCACCCGAACACCCAGCTCGGCGTAGCTCAACGTCGTCCGGGTGCCGTCGCTGTCGCTGCCGAAGTCCACCGTCGTGAAAGAGGGCGCGTCGCCGCGCGAGCCGGTGACCGATTCCAGATGATCCACCACCGTGCCTACCCGCAGGCCGACCACGAGGTCGCCCTCATCAGCGGCGCTCTGCCCAGACATGGAACCTCCTCGATGAAGCTGCTACAGACCGTCGGTTCATGACGGCGGATGCCGCGTCGTCGGCGCCTGGCGGTGAGTCCGCCCCCGGCGGTGCCGCACCGACGCGACCAGCACTGGCCCACTCTTCTCGTGCGATGCCCCGACGTATGTTACAGCGGCGCGCCGATACGCCGGTGCTCCGTGCGTGCCTGCTCACTATTTCGGGGCCTTCTCGATCTTGTCGTTCAGCCAGTTCGCCAACCACTGCGTCGCCGAGATGCCCGGTTCCACCTGGTACTTCCCGTAGGACGAATGCACACCGCTGGTCTGGTAACGCTGCACCAAGGCCAGGGTCGACTGCAGGTTGGCAGGCGCAATTGCCGCCGGCGGGGTGGCGCAGATGAGGTCACCCGTGGCGCAGAAGGTGACGACCCGTCCGCGCAGTTGATCCAGTCCCGGCGGCCTGGGCGCAAGCGCCTGGGCGAGCCCCGCGCCGTCCACCGGCGGCCCGATCAAGGGCTCGCTCGCGGGGTCACGGCCGGGATCGGCGACCAGCCCCACTGCGATCAGCCGGTTCGGGGTGATGGGGCCGCCGCCGCGTCCGATCTGCGCCGCCACGTCACCCGCTGCCGCAGCGCCCTGGGAGTAGCCGAGCAGAGCGAACTGGGTGGCCGGGCACTTGGTCGCGGTCGCCGCGATGGCCTGGGTGGTGCGGGTGACGCCGTCCGCCTCGCTGGCTTGGTAGACGAAGATGTTGTCGAACTTGGCCAGGTAGGGCACGTAGTAAATGCTGGCGCGGTCGGCGGGGAAGCGCTGGGCAACGGGGGCGGTGGCCGACTTGAGCAGACCGACCGGCACGGTGGGGTCGGCAGTGGGGCTGGTCTCAAAGGTGCCCGGTACCGCGAGGACCTGGACGTCCGGACATCCCGGCGGCTTCTTGGGCACGCTGGACGTGGGGGGCGCCGAAGTGGGGGCAGTGGCGGTCGTCGGGCCCGAGCCCTGGTTGTTGTTGCCGGGCAGCACGTTCACGACGATGAACACCACCAGCGCCAGCGCGACAAGCAGCCCCAGCACCACCGACCACCGCCTGCGCGGTCTCCGTGGATTCGTCACTGCCCGGCCCTCCACCCGCTCGGTCCCGAGCATTGCTGTCTTCCGATGACCCGCCAATACTGGACACTGATGTCAATAATAGCACACAGTCCCGCGCAAGCCGCTGCGCTCACACGTAGACCGAGATGCCAATCGCCACAAGCCAGGCCACTGCCAGCACCTGCAGTACGCGATCTTTCAAGGCGATCTCCTCTGGCTCGCCGGCCACGCCGCCGTCCAC
>JALYVL010000201.1 GCA_030853285.1 Actinomycetota bacterium
GGACGGGACCTGCAGTTCATCCGCATCAACGGCACCGTGGTCGGTTCGCTCGCGGGGCTGGTGATCTACGCGGTTTCGCAGCTGCTGTTCGGCTGAGCGTTTGCGATGTTGTGCGAAAGCGGCATTCGCCCAACATCGCTGTGCGAAAGCGGCTTTCGCACAGAATGAAGCGGCCGGATGCGGGTGGGGCGCCAATGCTGTTGTTCGCGTTCGCCCTGCCGGGGTCGGCGTCGCGGTGGAGCTGGTGGCTCGGAGTGTCGAGGTGGCAAAGCTGTGGTACACCTCACCCACCTGCGCAAGCAGAGTGCTTGCAACTGCTAGCACTGGTTGTTAGCCTGGGATTAGTCCTACAGCGGAGGTGAACACAGTGACTGACACAGATGGAGAGAGGCCGGAAGGGTCGGTCGCTGCGGTCACCCTCCGCGAGGGCCCTGCCGTGTCCGAGGAGATCGTTGCCGTGGCAGGCGCTGCGGTGACCGCCGCGGTGCACGACCTCGGAGGCTTCATTCGCGCGCAACGCGAATCGACGCACGTATCGCTGCGTCAGCTCGCGAAGCGGGCGGGGGTGAGCAACCCGTACCTGAGCCAGATCGAGCGTGGACTGCGCAAGCCGTCCGCCGAGGTGCTGCAACAGATCGCCAAGGGACTTCGCGTCTCGGCTGAGGCGCTTTATGTGCAGGCCGGAATCCTCGAGCAGAAGGAAGCCAGCCCTGTGCTGGATGCCGTGCTCAGCGATATTCAGATATCCGAGCGGCAGAAGCAGGTGCTCATCGAGATCTACGAGTCCTTTCGCCGTGAGAACACCGTGCACGAGCCGACTGTCGCCTCGTGATTCGAAGAGTGGCCCGCACAACCCATTCCGCACCACGTCAATCTGAGGAGAGCTAACATGTCGAACCCCATCGACCAGGCCAAGACCCCCCTGCTGGCCGCCATCGGCGCCGGCGACTACGCCATCGCGGCCGTGACCGAGGCACTGCAGAACGCCCGGGCACGGGCCGAGGGCAACGTGGAGACCGCCCGTGAGCGCGTCGCCGACTTCCCCGAGGAGTTCAATGCCCAGATCAGCGAGCTGCGCGGCAAGCTCGACCCCGAGGAGCTTCGCAAGGTCGCCGACGCCTACGTCCAGGCCGCCGCAGGTATCTACGTCTCGCTCGCCGAACGCGGCGACGAGGTCATCGCCAAGGTCCGCAAGCAGCCGCAGGTCGGCCAGGCCATCGACCGGGCCGAGGACGCGGCCGACGACGCGCGCGGCCTGAGCAACGAGGTGCTCGGCACTGTCGCCCGCCAGACCCGTTCCGTCGGTGAGCGCGCCGCCCGGGCCACCGAGCGGGTGACCGGCAAGACCACCAATGCAGTCGCTGAGGCCGGTGCCGACTCGGCGCACCAGCTGCGGTCCAGCTCGCGCAAGGCCGCGAACCAGGCCAAGCCCGCGAAGGGTGCCACCCGCACCACGCCCGCCCCGGCCAAGAAGGCGACTGCTGCGCGCAAGAACGCGGCGGCTAAGACCGAGTCCGCTGCGAACAAGGTGCAGGACTCGGCGACCAAGGCGCGCAACACCGCGGCCAAGTCCGACTCGAAGGCGGCGAACTCCGCAGCCAAGTCCGCGACCGACACCAAGAACACCGCGGTCAACGCCCAGAACACCGCGACCGCGAAGACCAGCAACAGCTGACCGCTCGCACCGCCCACCGCGGCCCCTTCCGTCTTCGGACCGGCAGGGGCCGCTGTGCTGTGTGGATTGCCGTGCTGTGTGGGGCGGAAAATCGTGCGGCACTCGGGCGCTGAACCCGTAACATCAACACCATGCTTCCCGTCGCCGGCTATGTCCTGCTTGCCCTGCAGGCACTGGGAGTGGTGGCCGGGGTCTACACCTTCGTGCACGCGGTGCGGCAACGGTCGGACGCCTTCACCGCGGTGGACAAGCTCACCAAGGGCAAATGGCTCGCCATCATCGTGGCCGCCACGTTGCTGATGGCCTGGCAAGGGCCGATCTCCTTCATCGGAATCTTCGGCGTCGTCGCCGTGGGTGTCTACCTGGCGGATGTACGTCCCAAGGTGGACGAGGTTCAACGCGGCCCGCGCTGGTAGTCACTCGTCTTCGCCGGGCAGCAGCTCCAGCACGGCGCGGTCGATGCGCAACAGGGCGAACACGGTGCTGCGCAGCAGGCGAGCGTGCCGGTTCGGTGGCCCCGGCGGCTGCGCGTCGAGCACCGCCCGCAGGGCGGGCAGCGCGGAGTGCGCGGGGACGGGATGGGCACCGTGCAACACCGACTTCAGCTGCGCGAGGTGTTTCTGGACCCGGGTACTGGCATCCAGCAGGGCAGCCGCCACCGCGGGTTCGGGCGCCGCGTCCGTGCCGATGACACCGGCGGCGAAACCGGCCCTGGCCAAGGGGCGCGCGTAGTGGTCGCACGCCCGCATCACCCGCAGCCACTCCTGGGTGCTCGACCGCGCGCGGGGAACGAAGCGGCTCACCAGGGGCGCGGCCGCGAGGGTGACAGCACCGAGGGCAGCGTCCAGCTCCCGTGATCTCGCGATCAGGTCGGTCTGCCCACGGGGGTGCACCACCTCCTGGACGCTGTCAGTCGCCAGTTGGTCGAGCGTGTCCAGATAGCTGTCCAGCTTTTCCGTGACCGTGGCGCGGGTGCCGGTGGGCAGCACCAGGAAGGCGGCGGTGATGCCGACCACCGCCCCCGCAGCGGTCTCGGCCAAGCGCAGCTCCAGCACGCCCACGCTGAAGGTGCCCAGCAGGCCGTACAACATGGCGAGCAGGACTGTGAAGAAGAAAACGAACACCGTGCTGGACAACGACACCAGGTAGAACGCGGTGAAGACGCACACCACAATCAGTGCGAGCTGGATGCGACTGTCCTGTCCGACCAGGGCAGCCAACAGCACGCCGGCCACCACTCCGCCGAGGGTGCCGAGCACCCGCTGCCATGCGCGGGTCAGGATGTCGCCCCTGCTGGTTGTCCCGGTGAACACCACGAACGCCGTGAGGACCGCCCAGTACCACCGGCTGGGGGAGATCCACTCGCCGACGCCGGTTGCCACGGCGGTGGCCAGCGCCACCTGCAGCGCGGCCCTGGTGCTGGCGTGTAGACCCGTGGTGGGCGCCTCGTCGGTGGGCGCTTCGGCGGTGGGGGTCGGTGCCGCTGACTTCGCTCGACCGTCCAGAACTTCGACGTCATGGACGGCCTTATACGCGCGTACGGCGCGGGCCGCGGTGAACACCGTGCGCCCGCTCGGGATCCGGGTGTCGGCATCCTGGGCGTCCGCGGTCGACGTGGCCACAGCGGCGCGCAGCTCGGTCTCGGTGACGTCCGGACGCAAGCAGCGGTTGACGGAGTCCATCGCGCGGGCCAACTCGGGCGACCACGGCTGCGCGGGTTCCATCTCCCGCAGGCCGGCCACCAGCTGCTCGGTGGCCAGCTGGGCGTCGAAGATCCGCAGGGACAGCTCCGGACCGTCCACCGCGAGATGCACGGCGGCGTCGTGGGTGTCCAGCCAGTCCTCGATCAGCAGCGCGGTGCGCGCAAGCCGGTCCAGCCTGCGCCGCACAGTCGTGGCCTCGGAAGAGAGCGCCCCACGATTGACGTCCACCGCGGCAGCCAGTACGGACCCACATGCCCGCCGCAAAGCCGAACTGAGTCGTCGAAGGAGCACCCGCGGTCGGTTCGGCAACAGCACGGTGCGCACCACCAGCGCCACGGCCACACCAACGACGATGCTGACCCACAATGCGGGCAGCTGACGCAGCTGGGCGTGCAGGAACAGCACGAAGAAGTACGAGGTGAACGCCACCATGCCCAGCGCCATCCCCCGCGCCCCAAAGCGACGGACCCAGGTCGCCACGAACAGCACCACGATGAAGCCGACGTCCGCGGCAATCCCGTAGCCGTTGAGGAAGGCGCCCAGGGAGGCGGACGCACACGCAGGCAGCGGCACCAGGGCCGTGGTGATGATCCGGTCGCGGTTGTCCCTGTCGCGCACCACCGATGAGGCGAAGGT
>JALYVL010000202.1 GCA_030853285.1 Actinomycetota bacterium
GGTCAGCGAACGCGGTCGTACCCTGGCGCTGTCGGCCAGCACCCTCGGCGGCCTGCTGCTGGTTGCCGGCCCACGCCGCGGCGCACGCCTGCGCGCTACCAGCCCGGTCACGGCAGCCGCCCTGGCCGGACTCACCTCCGGCACCGTGGCCGGCTGGCGCGCGGGGCGGCTCCGCAGCGCGGGCGACGTGCCGCTGGTGCCCTGGCACGCGCTGGAGGGCGACGACGTCTTGAGTCGGCTGCCTGCGCCGGTACGTCAGCCGTCCGTACGCACCGAACGGCGCGGTTGGCCACAGGACACGACGCAAGCGGTGCTCGAGGGCATCGTGCACCTGGCGAAACCGGTGCTCGCACCGGTGCGCCGTCCGTTCACCACCGCACTTGAACTCTCGCGTCACGTCCGCGAGGAGCTCGCCGACCCGCTGACCCCCGTGCTGAGCGTCGGCGCCGCCGCGTCCGCCATCCTGGGCTCACCAACCGACGCTGTCCTGGTGGGGTCGGTGATGGGAGTGAACGCGTTGGTGTCGGCCTTGCAGCGCCAGCGCGCAGCCGCAGCGATGCACCACCTCCTGCTCGGCGAGCAGGTCATGGCCCGACGCCTGGACGAGCCGCGGATGCGGACCCTGGCGCCGACCGAGCTTGGTGACGCCGGACTCCGCAGTCCGGCGACGGCGCTGCGCCCCGGCGATGTGATCGCCCTGCGCCCGGGGGACGTGGTGCCCGCGGACGCCCGGCTGCTGGCGGTCGATGGCCTGGAGCTGGACGAGTCCGGCCTCACCGGGGAGTCGGTGACCGTGGACAAGCAGACCACCGCCACGCCAGGTGCCGCACTGTCGGACCGGGCCTGCATGGTGTACGAGGGCGCAGTTGTGGTCAACGGCGCTGCCCGTGCGGTGGTGGTCGCCGTCGGTTCGGCCACTCAGGCCGGGCGTGCGGTGGCCGCGGCCAGCGGACCACCCGCAGGTGGAGTGCAGGCGCAGCTGAGCGCACTCACCGACAAGGCACTGCCGCTGACGCTGGGCGGTGGCGCCGCCGTGACCATGCTCGGGTTGGTGCGGGGGCAGCTGCTGCGCTCCGCCATCGCCGACGGGGTGGCTGTAGCAGTGGCCGCGGTGCCGGAGGGGCTGCCGCTGGTGGCCACGGTGGCCCAGTTGGCGGCGGCGCGGCGGCTGTCCCGGCGCGGAGTGCTGGTGCGCGCGAGCCGAACCGTCGAGGCACTGGGGCGGGTCGACACGATGTGCTTCGACAAGACCGGCACGCTCACCGAGGGTCGGCTGCGCCTGGTGGCGCTGGCCGATCTGGACTCGGAGTGGGACACCGCGCAGGCTGAAGATGCCGCGGATGCGCGTCGCCTGCTGCGCGCAGCCGCCCGCGCGTGCCCGCAACCCGAGGACGGTCCTGTGGTGCATGCCACCGACCGGGCCGTGCTCGACGGCGCGGATGCCCATCTCGGCAAGCAGGCCGCCCACGTCTGGGACCCCGTGGAGGAGGTGCCCTTCGAGAGCAACCGTGGCTACGCCGCCACTCTCGGGCACACCGCACGGCACCTGCGCTTGGTGGTGAAGGGCGCACCCGAGGTACTGCTCCCCCGCTGCACCCGAGCCCTGCAGGCCGACGGCGGGGCCTCCGGCCGCACCATCGGTCCGATGTCCAGCAGTGATCACAAGCGCGCCATGGCGGCGGTGCACCGACTGGCCCGGCGAGGGCTGCGCGTGCTGGTCGTGGCCAGGCGCGACCTCTCGGAGGCGCCGGAGGACGTGGCGACGGCCGTGGAACACCTCACCCTGATGGGCTTCATCGGCATGGCCGACACACCGCGTGCGGCCACCCTGCCGGTACTGAGCGAGTTGGATCGTAACCACATCGGCGTCCGGATGATCACCGGCGATCACCCCGTCACCGCCAAGGCCATTGCCCAGCAGTTGGGTATCTCGGTGGCATCCCTGGCCACCGGCAGAGACCTCGACGGCCTGGACGAGGCGCACCAGGCCGCCCTCATCGAACGCACCACCGTGTTCGCCAGGGTCACCCCAGAGCACAAGGTGCGCATCATCACCGCCTTGCAGCGGGGTGGTCACGTCGTCGCGATGACCGGGGACGGCAGCAACGACGCGGCCGCGATCCGGACCGCCGATGTGGGCATCGGTATCGCCGCCCACGGCTCGGCCGCCGCCCGCAACGCCGCGGACCTGGTGCTTACCGAGCCGGACATCACGTTGTTGCTCGACGCGCTCGCCGAGGGCCGGGCGATGTGGCAGCGCGTCCGAGACGCGGTGGGGATTCTGGTGGGGGGCAACGCCGGCGAGGTCGCCTTCACCTTGCTGGGCACGGCGATCACCGGCCGCGCGCCGGTCGGGACCCGCCAGTTCCTGCTGGTCAACTTGCTGACCGACATGTTCCCGGCCATGGCCGTAGCGTTGTCGCACGCGCGCCCCCCACGCGAGGACCTACTACAGCTCGACGACGACCCGGCCAGTCTCGTGGAACGCACCGCGGCGGCTGCCGGGGCTGAGCTCGCCGCCACGCCCAGGCCGGAACTCGGTGGTGAGTTGTTGCGCTCCGTAGCCGCACGGGGCATCGCCACCGCGGCCGGCGCGAGCGCCGCGTGGAGCGTCGGGCGCTTCACCGGCACCACCCGACGGGCCAGCACCATGGGTCTGGTCGCGCTGGTGGGCACTCAGCTCGGCCAGACCATTCTGGTCGGGGGTCGCAGCCCGCTGGTCTGGTGCACCGCGGCGGGCAGCGGGGCCGTGCTGGTTGCCGTGGTGATGACGCCGGGCGTCAGCCAGTTCTTCGGGTGTACGCCACTGGATCCGGCTGCCTGGTTGGTCGTGGGCGCCAGCGCGGCGGGTGCAACCGTCGCCGCCGCTGCCTTGCCACCACTGATACCCCGCCTGACGGCCATCCTCGCTCCGACCGGTCACCGATTGGGCATCACCGCGTCGCCACCGTCCTGAGGCGACCACCTCGTTGGAGGGGCTCAGGCGTCCTCGAGTGCCTCCCCGAACTGCTGCACCACCCGGTTGTGCTGATTTGACGCCAGAAAGTGACCGCCGGCGAGCACCAGGGCGACGGGCCACTCCAGGACGCCCAACACGCCGAGCGCCCCGATCGCCGCGAAGTAGCCGAGCTGCTGCGGCTCCGGCAGACGCACCGCGCCCACCAACGGCAGCCGCAACTTCAGGTGGCCGGCTTCCTCCACCTTTCGCGCCGCGGCCCGGCCGGACACATGCAGTGTCGCGGGTGCCCTTGTCGGAGCCCCGGCCGACCTTTGGGGAGCCGCTTTCGCCGGTGCCGCTTTCCGGGGGGCCGCTTTCCGGGGAGACGCCTTAGCGGGGGACGCCTTGGCGGTGGACGCCTTACGAGGGGGTGCCGTCCGAGTGTTGTCGGCCATTCGCTTCTCCTCGCCATCACGCACAAACATCGTGGACCACCGGGATCTGGTGATGGTCGCACACTGTCCGTGTTGGCGCCGTTCTACCCGACGCACGAGCGCAGCGACCTGGGGTTGAGGCTGGGTTGGGGCAGCGACCGCGCGGGGCGCAGCCAGGGCGAGTCTCCCAAGTCGGTGCTCTACCACCGTACGAGGCGCGCCGACACTTTGCGACGAGGGTGACTGTCCACAGCGGACGAAAATGGAAGCGGGAGTATTCAACTCCTTTCCTCTTTCAATTTGTAGCGCACCGGTGGGCTTGCGGCAAGGCCCGGTTGTGGTCAGCCGCCGCAGGTATCGCTGGACGCTGAGGTCATCGAGCGGGGCACGGATCAGCGACTACTGGGACGAGGTGTTCACCGCAGATGGCACAGTCGGGTTTCAATCCCTCCCCGCGCTCGACGACCGGTCCTCCTTCATCGCCGGCTTGGGGAGCAACCGGTCGAACCGGATGCGAGACGTGCTCGGCACCATCGCGGCCGACCAGGACGCCATCATCCGGGCGGGATCGGCCGGCGCGCCGGTGGTCGACGGCGGCCCGGGTACGGGGAAGACCGTCGTCGCTCTGCACCGCTCCGCCT
>JALYVL010000203.1 GCA_030853285.1 Actinomycetota bacterium
TCATCGTGGCGGGCGGACACGGGGGCGACGACCTCGCGGGCGAACTCCTGCACCGTCGCGCGCAGCTGTTCCTGCTCGTCGGTCAATTGGGTGTCGAGCATTCAGGTCTCCTTGAGAGCGTTAACCCCACGGGAAGGGCTGGGACGCCCGAGCTGCTCGGCCATCCAGACACTGGTGGCGACCAGTGAGGCCAGGTCGACCCCGGTAGCAATCCCCAGGCCGCCGAGCTCCCATAGCAGGTCCTCGGTGGCGAGGTTGCCGGTGGCCGAGCGGGCGTACGGGCAACCACCGAGACCGCCCGCCGAGGAGTCCACTGTGGTCACACCATGTTGCAAGGCGGTGAGAGTGTTGGACAGCGCCTGGCCGTAGGTGTCGTGGAAGTGCACGGCCAACTCGTCCGGGGGTACGTCGATGGCGTCGAGCACGGCGACGACCTGACCGGGGGTGGCGACGCCAATGGTGTCGCCCAGGGAGATTTCTTGCGCCCCCATGTCTCGCAGTGCGGTGACGATGCGCGCGACCTGCGCGGGTTCGACGGCGCCCTCCCAGGGGTCGCCGAAGCACATGGACACGTAGCCGCGGACTTTGAGTCCCTCCGCGCGGGCCTTGGTGACCACCGGTGCGAACACGGCCAGCGACTCGTCCAGGCTGCGGTTGAGGTTGCGCTGCGCGAAGGTCTCGGTGGCGCTGGCGAACACGGCGACCTCACGGACGCCGGCGTGGAGTGCCCGGTCGAGTCCGCGGGCGTTGGGGACAAGCACCGGCATACGGATGCCCTCGGGCGCGGGGCCGAGCTCGGCGAGCAGCTCCTCGGCGTCGGCCAGTTGCGGCACCCACTCGGGGCGGACGAAGCTGGTCGTCTCCACCGCGGTGTGCCCGGCGGCCACCAGTCGGCGCACAAACTCGACCTTGACGTCGAGCGGCACCAGGTTCTGCTCGTTCTGCAGCCCGTCGCGGGCGCCGACCTCGTAGATGGTGACGCGCTCCGGCAAACCGTTCAGTGTGGTCGCGCCGTAGTCAGGCATCTTCAGCCTCCACCGTCGCCAGGTGCGCGTCGACGGCCACCGATTGTCCTGCCCGCACCGCCAGCTCGCTCACCGTGCCCGCGTGCGGGGCGCGGATGGTGTGTTCCATCTTCATCGCCTCCACCACCACCAGTGGTTCTCCTGCCTGCACGTGTGCACCGTGTTCGACGTGCACAGCGATCACCGTGCCCGGCATCGGACTTCGGAGCTCGGCGTCCCCGGCGGCCGTGGCGCGGGCGCGGTCCGCGGACAGCTCCGTGACCGCCCACGCCGCGCCGCCACGCCCTACCCACAGCGTCGCGCCGTCCTGGGCGCACAGCCACGTCTCGGTGCGCCCGTTCACCGTCAGCGACAGCTCCGCGCCGTGCTGCGCGGCCGTTGCCGTGACCACGTCGTCGGAGTTCACAGCGACTCGATCACCGTCCAGCACCACGTCGCCGACGCTGGTCTGCCATCGCAGCGCTGCGTGCTCGCCGATCCGCCACCCGCTGGGGCTCGCCCACACGTCGTTGCTGTGCTGTTGCATCCGTGCGTGCAGAGCAAAGCAGCGCGCAACGGCGGCCGGAACCTCCTGAGGCACGAGGTTTTCCAGTTCCCGTTCGACCAGCTCCGTGTCCAACCGTCCCGACTGCACGTCGCCGTTGCCCAGCAGCTCGCGCAGGAAAGCGATATTGGTGCCTACCCCCAGCACCGCGGTAACACCAAGTGCGGCGTCGAGCCTGGCCAGGGCGGTCGCCCTATCGGGTCCGTGCGCGATCACCTTGGCCAGCATCGGGTCATAGGTGCTGCCGACGCCGACGCCTTCCAGCAGCCCAGAGTCCACCCGGACGCCCGTTCCGGCTGGCTCGCGCAGCAGCAGCGCGGTACCGCCGGTGGGGAGGAAGTCCCGCGCCGGGTCTTCGGCGTACACCCGAGCCTCGACGGCATGCCCGGTCATCCTCACTCCGTCTTGGCCGAATGCCAGTGGCTCTCCCGCGGCCACGCGTAGCTGTTCGGCCACCAGGTCGACCCCGGTGACCATTTCGGTGACGGGGTGCTCCACCTGCAGGCGGGTGTTCATCTCCATGAAGAAAAACTCGTCCGGGGCGTCGGCGCTGACGATGAACTCCACCGTGCCTGCCCCCGTGTAGCCGCAGGCGCGCGCCGTCTCACACGCCGCGGCACCGATCCGGTCCCGCGTGGCGGAGTCCAGAAGCGGCGAGGGTGCCTCCTCGATGATCTTCTGGTGCCGCCGTTGCAGCGAGCACTCCCGCTCGCCGAGGTGCAGGACGGTGCCGTGCGCGTCGGCGAGCACCTGGACCTCGATGTGCCGCGGCCGCAGCACGAAGCGTTCCAGGAACAGGGTGTCGTCGCCGAAGCTGGCCGCGGCCTCCCGCCGGGCGCTGACCAGGGCCTCGCGTAGTTCCGAGGCCTGGCGCACCAGCCGCATTCCCTTGCCACCCCCGCCGGCCGACGGTTTGACCAACACCGGGTAGCCGACTTCCTCGGCCGCGGCGAGCAGGTCGTCGTCGCTCATGCCGGGCTGGTTGCGGCCGGGCACCACCGGCACCCCTGCCGCACCGACCGTCCGCTTGGCGCTGATCTTGTCGCCCATCACCTCGATGGCCTTGGCAGGCGGGCCGATGAAGACGATCCCGGCGTCGACGCAAGCGCGGGCGAACGCGGCGTTCTCGGCGAGGAAGCCGTAGCCGGGATGGATGGCTTCGGCGCCCGTTTGCTGCGCGGCGTCGATCACCTTGGCGATGTCGAGGTAGCTCTCCGACGCGGGCGCAGGGCCGAGGCGCACCGCGACGTCGGCCTGCCGGACGTGGCGGGCGCCCACATCAGCGTCGGAGTAGACGGCGACCGACGTGATGCCCTGCTCGCGCAGGGTGCGGATGACGCGGCAGGCGATCTCGCCGCGGTTGGCAATCAGAACTGTGCTGAACATGCCGCTCACATCCGGAAGACGCCGTTGCGGATGGGCTCCAGCGGGGCGTTGGCCGCTGCTCCCAGGGCGAGCCCGAGCACGGTGCGGGTGTCGGCGGGGTCGATCACGCCGTCGTCCCACAGCCTGGCGGTGGAGTAATAGGGATGACCCTGATGCTCGTACTGGTCGCGGATGGCCTGCTCGTCGGCGTCACCGACCGACGCGAGCACCGCCGCGGCCTGGTCCCCGCCCATCACCGAGATCCGCGCGTTGGGCCACATCCACAGGAAGCGCGGGGAGTACGCCCGGCCGCACATCGAGTAGTTGCCCGCGCCGAACGAGCCGCCGATGACCACGGTGAACTTCGGAACCCGGGCGCAGGCCACGGCGGTCACCATCTTGGCGCCATGCTTGGCGATGCCGCCGGCCTCGTACTCCCGGCCCACCATGAACCCGGTGATGTTCTGCAGGAACACCAGCGGCGTCCTGCGTTGGTCGCACAGCTCGATGAAGTGCGCGCCCTTCATCGCCGACTCGCTGAACAGCACCCCGTTGTTGGCGATGATGCCGACCGGGTGGCCGTGGATGTGGGCGAACCCGCAGACCAGGGTGGCGCCGTACTCGTGCTTGAACTCGTGAAACCGGCTGCCGTCGACGACTCGGGCGATGACCTCGCGAACGTCGTAGGGCGTGCGGGCGTCGGCGGGAATGACGGCGGGGATCTCCGCGGCGTCGTGCAGCGGTTCCGCAGG
This sequence comes from Actinomycetota bacterium, assembly GCA_030853285.1. Taxonomy (GTDB): domain Bacteria; phylum Actinomycetota; class Actinomycetes; order Mycobacteriales; family Mycobacteriaceae; genus X156. The sequence goes on from JALYVL010000203.1 coordinate 3,687, forward strand.
TTCCACCCGTCGCCACGGGGACTCCGACCGCGGACCGAGGGTGTCCACGATGGAGCGGACGATCTGCAGGGCGTGCGCGTCGTCGTCGGCCAAATGGTCGGTGACGCCCGAGGTCCGCGAGTGCAATGCTCCTCCGCCCAGATCCTCCGCGGTCACCACCTCACCGGTCGCGGCCTTCACCAACGGCGGCCCGCCCAGGAAGATGGTGCCCTGCTCGCGGACGATCACCGCCTCGTCGCTCATCGCAGGCACGTAGGCGCCGCCCGCGGTGCACGAGCCCAGCACCGCGGCGATCTGCGGAATACCCCGCGCGCTCATCG
>JALYVL010000204.1 GCA_030853285.1 Actinomycetota bacterium
CGTCATGACAGCGCGCAGGCCCGCGACGAGCTCGTCGGTGGTGTGCGGGCGTCCGTCAGGTGCGACGACGTCCAGCCGGAACATGTTGCCGTGGAGGAGGACCACGACATGTCGTGCCTGGGATGGCCCCGGCCAGTCCGCGCTGTAGGGGGTGCGGGCGCTGTCCTGCGTGAGACCCGGAATGCGGGTGGCGGAGAACAGGTACCTGTTCTGCTCCATGGACAGCGGCAGACCGCGTTGGGTTACCGGCGGCAGGTGCTGCTCGTCGATCAGCAACTTGTAGGCGACGGCGGCCGCGACGAGCTCGGCCGCCCGGTCGACCTGCCCCAGTGGTGAGTTTTCGAACAAGAAGAAGAAGTTCGCGTTGAGTGCGATGCGGTCGCGGCGGCCAAGGTAGCGGTACGGCCAAAAGGTGTCCAGCCAGCTGTGCACGCCCTCCTCCGCGTCGTAAACCTCGAGCGCGGATTGCAGCGTCCAGGAGGGGCTGTCGGGGTTGAGGAAGGCCGCCACGGTGGCCTCGGTCGTCGCCAGCTCTTCGGCGGTGAGCAGCGGCGCGCACCAGTCGAGGAACTGGGCGCAGCTGTCCGCCAGCTCGGGCAGCGGTACCCGCGGCAAGCTGTCGTCATTCGCGAAGGTCAGTTCGTCGTCGGCCATGCTTCAGTCCATCAGTTGATCGACCCGAACGCCGGCACCCGCGGCGGCCAGGTGCTCCGGCGTGACGCGGCCGAAGAGCTGCTGGGTGCGTTCGGGTGTTCCGATCACGCCGGGACGCTCGCTGTAGGCAAAGATCGCCGAGTGCCGCGGGGTCGGACCCTCCACGGGGCTCACCCGGTGCAGGGAGTAGCGGCCCTGAAACAGCTGCAGGTCGCCCGGGTGCAGCGAGAGGCGTTGGACCAGGTGTGCACAGCGCCCGTCGAGCACCGCACGGACGTCGTCGAGGTTCTCCGCCCGTGCCGACCTGATGTTCGGGCAGTACTCGAACACCCCGCCGCTCTGTGACGCCTGGGTGAGCATGCTGACCGTGAACTCGTTGGTGTCGAAGTGCCACGGGTGCGAGTGGCCCGGGGTCACGACGTTGAGGCACAAGCCGGACAGCGGATCGGCCAGCTCGTGTAAGCGAGGCAAGTCGAAACAGCTGGCGATGAAGTGCTGAAAGAGTGGGTTGGTGTAGAGCCGGTGGATGATGCAGGCGGCCGGGATCGCGTCGCGAGCGACGAAGGCATTACCGCGCTCGACCGTGGCATGCGCCGGATGGTCTTCGGGCAGTGACGGATCCGGCGCAGTGTTGTAGACGTTGACCGTCTCGACGTCGTAGTAGGCGCGGTCGGTGAGGTCGGCGCACTCGTGTTGCAGCTCGGACTGCCGGTTCGCCGACACAAAGTCGGGCAGCACGCTGCAACCAACTGTATGCAACTCCTGGCGGACGCAGGAAACCACCTCGTGCCAGCCGCGACTGGTCGGATCCGCCACGGGGTAACGCGCCGTATCCACCAGCTGTTCGATCACGTGAGCCTGCGATGCGCTCATCGGCGTCTCCTCTGGGTGCGGAACTGGCCACAATCCTGCGCGCCCGAGGAGGGGACCGCTTGACGTAACTACCGCTGTGCGTGGTTTGGGCCCACCGGCGAACCCTTTTCACGCACAGGCCGCGTGCGGCACGTGACGGTGCCGAGCGTGCACGGCTTGCCGGACGCGCCGCGGGTGGTCACCTGAGCGACGCTGACGGAGCGTCCGCGGTGCACGACGTCAGCGGTGAACGCCACCTCGGCGTCCATCACGGCGGGGCGCAGGTAGTTCATCCGTACCGAGGTCGTCACCGGGTCCGTCATCACCGCAGCGACGGCATGGCGCCCGGCGAGCTCGGTACCGGCGATGAGTACGCCGCCGTGCGCCATGCCCAGCGGGTTGGTCAGCTCATCCGACGGCGCCAGCGCCAAGCCGGCGTCCGTCCACCGCGCCCCGAGGACGTCGAACAGGGTGTGCTTGTCAGCGGGTGAGTCCAGCGGCCAGTCGTCGTCGTTCTCCGGAATGCGCACACCCTCGGGCAGCGGGATGTAGCGGCACCAGGTGCTCGCGACCGCGACGAGCCGATCGGTGTCGTCGAGTACCCGGCACTCGGCGAAGCCGCCGTCCGCATCCTTGTGCAGCAGCTGCGACTCGGCGCGCAGCTCACGGGTGTCCCACGGTGGTGGCACCAGCACATCCAGGGATAGCTCCGAGGTGACCGACGCCCGGTCTGCGGGACGGCTCATGAAGATGCGGTGGCCGACGGCGTCGTCGACGAGCACACCAATGGCGCCCGCTGCGACGTTGCCCGCCAAATCTTCCATCCACGGGCCCATGTCCATCCGCGTGGTGCCGTGCTCACCGTCATGACGGGGAGGGCCGACACGGAAGAGCGACTCGGGGGTCTGCGTCCGGACGACGGCGGCACTGTTGACGGACATGTTGCTCAGCCTAACGGTGCGCCGTTGACTTGTGAGTGGGAGTTGGCGGTAGGCCGCCAACTCTCACTCACAAGCTCACTTGGGTTGCATGCGGACGCCGCCGTCCACACGGACGACCTCGGCGTTCATGTAGGAGTTGGTGAGCAGCTCCAGCACCATGGACGCCAGCTCGTCGGCGGTGCCGAGGCGCTTGGGAAACAGCACGTCACGCTTGAGCTTGTCCTTGAACGCCTCCGAGCCCTCACCTTCGCCGTAGATGGGCGTGTCGATGAGGCCAGGCGCCACGCAGTTCACCCGCACGCCGATCGCCGCGAGGTCGCGGGCCACCGGAAGCGTCATGCCGACGATGCCGCCCTTGGAGGAGGAGTACGCGGCCTGGCCGATCTGACCGTCGAACGCGGCGACGGAGGCGAGGGTCACGATGGCTCCGCGGGAACCGGAGTCGTCCACCGGCTCGGTGCGTCCCATCGCAGTCGCAGCGAGACGCACGCAGTTGAAGGTACCGATCAGGTTGATCTTGAGCACCTTCGTGTACAGCTCGAGGTCGTGTGCAGAAGAGAACAGGCCGTCCTTGCCCACCGTGCGGGTGGCCCAACCGACGCCGGCCGCGGCGACGAGGGTCCGCAGCGGCCCCAACGCCTCGGCGGCCTGCACCGCCGCGATGACCTGGTCCGGCTCGGCGACGTCGGCCCGCACGTACGTGCCGCCGATGGACTCGGCGACGGCTTTGCCCTTGTCGTCCTGCAGGTCGAGGATGACGACCTTGGCGCCACGCGCGGCGAGCTGGCGGGCGCTGGCCTCGCCGAGCCCGGAGGCACCACCGGTGACGATGGACGATGTTGCAGTCAAGTCAAGCACTGTCTGTACTCCTGAGGGTTGAAGGTAGGACCATCACACCAGTTGCGAGCTGTGGTCTGCCCAGTACGGGTCGCGCAGGCGGCGCTTGTAGAGCTTGCCGCTGGGATCACGGGGGAACTCGTCGAGGAAGTCGATGGAACGTGGTGTCTTGAACTTCGGCAGCCTATCGCGGCAGAACTCGAGCAGCTCCACCTCCAGTGCGGGTCCGGCGGTGGCCCCTTCCGCCGGCTGGATCGTGGCCTTGATCTCCTCGCCCCGTTCGTCGTCGGGGATGCCGAACACCGCGCAGTCACCGACGGCGGGATGCTGCAGCAGCACCGACTCGATCTCGGCGGGGTAGATGTTCACCCCGCCCACGATGATCATGTCCAGCACCCGATCGCGGAGGAACAGGTTACCGTCCGCGTCCAGCTCGCCGGCATCGCCGACCGTGAAGAAGCCGTCCTCGCTCCAGCTGCGACGGGTCTTCTCCGGGTCGCCGTGGTATTCGAAGGTCCGGCCGTTCATCTGCATCCACACGGTGCCCACGACACCCGTGGGCAGCTCCGCACCGGTTTCGTCCAGGATCTTGATGACGCTGCCCGGCCAGGGCTTGCCGACGGTGCCCGGTGCGGCCAACCAGTCCTGCGGGGTGGCGGTGGTGCCGCCGCCCTCGGTGGCCGCGTAGTACTCCCACAACACCG
>JALYVL010000205.1:0-471 GCA_030853285.1 Actinomycetota bacterium
CTGGCGGTAACGTCCCGCCTGCGGCCGCTCGTAACGGAAGAACGGTCCGGCGTAGCTCAGTTTGACCGGGAGCTGCCCACGGTCCAGACCGTGCTCGATCACCGCACGCATCACCCCGGCGGTACCTTCCGGACGCAGGGTCACCGAACGATCGCCGCGGTCGGCGAAGGTGTACATCTCCTTGCTGACGACATCGGTGGACTCCCCCACGCCGCGGGCGAACAGTGCAGTGTCCTCAAAGACCGGCAGCTCGATGTGGCTGTAGCCGGCCAACCGCGCCTGGCGGGTGAGCCCGTCGCGCACGGCGAGGAACGACGCGGAGTCCGGGGGGTAGTAGTCGGGGATGCCCTTGGGGGCAACGAACAGGGACACGGCTCACATGCCCTTAAGCGGCGGCTGCAGACCGGCCAGGTAGGGGTTGCTCGCCCGCTCGCGTCCGATGGTGGTGGTGGGACCGTGCCCGGGCAACAC
>JALYVL010000205.1:481-3956 GCA_030853285.1 Actinomycetota bacterium
GTCCAGCGGCAGCAGCTTGTCCCGCAGTGATGTCAGCATCGTCTGATGGTCGCCACCGGGCAGGTCGGTACGGCCGATGGATCCCGCGAACAGCGTGTCCCCGGCCAGCAGCACCTGAGTGAGCCCCTCGTCGGTGTCCACCATCGATCGGAACACCACCGAGCCCTCGGTGTGCCCTGGTGTGTGGTCCACCGACAAGCTGATGCCAGCCAGATCGATGGCGTCGCCGTCGTGCATCGCCAGCACCTCCCTGGGCTCGCGGAACTCCATACCGCCGATCATCGCCTGCATCTCCGGGCCCATCCCCTTCAGTGGATCGGCCAGCATGTCCCGGTCCAAGGGGTGGATGTAGGCGGGCACGTCGTTGCCGTCGCACACCGGGTACACCGACCAGGTGTGGTCGAGGTGGCCGTGGGTCAGCAGCACCGCCACCGGGCTGAGCCGATGGCGCGCCAAAAGCTCGGTCAGCGGTTCGACGGCGTCCTGGCCTGGGTCGACGACCACGCACGGGCCACCTTCCTCGGGCGCGAGCACATAACAGTTCGTCTGAAACGACCCTGCGGGAAAGCCGGCGACGAGCACAGCGTTGCTCCTGATGCGGTGAGGACGGTGGACTGGACCACCCTATCGGCGCTGCCCCTCACACTCTCAGCACCCACTGGGCTGGCACACTCGACGGCGCAACATCCTCATCTCGACGAACCCAACCCTGGAGGACCACGCGGTGCCGACGAACGAGCAGCGACGCCAAGCAGCCAAGCGCAAGCTCGAACGCCAGCTTGAGCGCCGTGCTGCCCGCGCCAAGCGGCGCAGGCAGCTCACCGTGGCCCTCAGCGCCGTCGCGGTTGTGCTGGCGATCGGCGTGGTCGCCCTCGTCGTGGTGCTGACCCGAGGCGGTAGCAGCAACGCCGCCGCACCCAGCAGCACCAGTGCCGCCCCACCGACGACGTCCGCCGCACCGGCACAGGGGTCGCGGCTGCCCGCCGCCCGCAAGACGCCGCTGGCGCCGACCGTCGACTGCACCTACCCGCCCTCGCAGGCCGCCGCCAAACCGAACACCGCACCGCCGAGCACCGGTGTATCCGCGCAGGGAACCACCAACGTGACCATGGCCACCACAGCGGGCGACATCGGGCTGACGCTGGACAGGGCCGAGTCCCCGTGCACGGTCAACAGTTTTTTGAGCCTGACCAAGCAGAACTATTTCGACAACACCCCATGCCACCGGCTCGTCACCACCGGAATCTACGTCCTGCAATGCGGCGACCCGACCGGCAAGGGCACCGGCGGCCCCGGCTACGGCTTCGCCAACGAGTTCCCCACCGACCAGTACGCCCAGAATGACCCTGCCGCGCAGCAGCCGGCGATCTACCCGCGCGGCACCATCGCCATGGCCAACAGCGGACAACCCAACAGCAACGGCAGCCAATTCTTCCTGCTGTACAAGGACTCCCCGCTGCCCCCGCAATACACCGTCTTCGGGACCATCGACGCCCCCGGGCTTGCCGTCATCGATAAGGTCGCAGCCGGCGGTGACGATGGCTCCATGCAAGCCGGCGGGGGCGCCCCTAAGATCCCCGTCACCATCACCTCCATGAAGGTCAAGGCCTGACGCCGATGCGCCGGGCCCTGGCCGCCGCATCGGTGGTGCTAGGGCTCGCGTTGACCGCCTGCGGCGGCGGCTCCAGCGGCAGACCGAACCCGGCAGCCACTTCGAGCGCAGCAACAACCACCACGGACAGCGCCCCGGCCAATGCCCAACTCGGTGGCACCTTTGCCCGGGCGAGTGCGCTGCCGCCCACCGTCAGCTGTACCTATCCCGCTTCGGGCCAGGCAGCGAAGCCGAACTCTGCCCCGCCCACCCGCGGTGTGTCGGCCCAGGGGGCGGCGGCGATCACGATGGCCACGTCCGCCGGTGACATCGGGCTCAGCCTGGACCGCGCGTTGGCGCCCTGCACCGTCAACAGCTTTCTCAGCCTGGCCAAGCAAGGCTACTTCGACGGCACGCGCTGCCACCGCCTGGTCACCTCCGGCATCTATGTTCTGCAGTGCGGCGACCCGTCCGCGGCGGGTACCGGGGGGCCCGGCTACGTGTTTGCCAACGAGTACCCCACCGACCAGTACCCGTCGAGTGACCCGCGGCTGACCCAGCCCCTCAACTACCCCCGCGGCACGATCGCCATGGCCAACATCGGCAAGCCCGACTCCAACGGCAGCCAGTTCTTTCTCGTCTACAAGGACTCACCGCTCCCACCGCAGTACACCGTGTTCGGCACCATCGACGCGGCCGGGTTGACGGCTCTCGAGAAGGTGGCCGCAGCCGGCGAAGACGGCTCTCAGGGCACGTCCGGCGGAGGCGCACCAAAGATCCCCGTCACCATCACCAGCGTGCACACCGTCGGCTGACCGCGCTGCCTGCCGTGGTGGTGTGCGAATGCGGCTTTCGCCCAGCACGGAGCGACTAATTCGCCGAGGTCACCCGGTACACGTCGTAGACACCCTCCACGTTGCGGACTACGTTCAGGACGTTCCCGAGGTGCTTGGGGTCGCCCATCTCGAAGGTGAACTTGCTGACCGCCACGCGGTCGTTGGTGGTGGTGACCGACGCGGACAAGATGTTCACTTTCTCATCGGCCAGGGTCTTGGTGATGTCCGACAGCAGGCGGTGCCGGTCCAGCGCCTCCACTTGGATCGCTACCAGAAACACCGACGACGCGGTCGGAGCCCACTGCACCTCCACGTGCCGCTCGGCCTGCTCGTTGAGCGAGCCTGCGTTGGTGCAGTCGGTGCGGTGCACACTGACCCCACCGCCCCTGGTCACGAAGCCGAGAATCTCGTCCCCGGGGACGGGGGTGCAGCACTTGGCCAGCTTGGTGAGCACCCCGCTTGCACCGACCACCAGCACCCCGACATCCCCGGAGTTGCGCTGCGGCCGTGCGCTGGAGGGGGTCGCCCGCGCAGCGAGCTCCTCCTCGGCGTCCTCGACCCCCCCGAGCTGGGCCACCAGACGTTGCACGAGGTGCTGTGCGGACACGTGGCCCTCGCCGACTGCCGCGTACAGGGCAGACACGTCGGCGTAGTGCAGCTCGTGCGCCAACGCGGAGATCGACTCGCCGCTGACCAGGCGGTGCAGCGGGAGGCCCCCCCGCCGCACCTCCTTGGTGATGGCGTCCTTGCCGGCTTCCAGCGACTCTTCGCGGCGCTCCTTGGCGAACCACTGCCGGATCTTGCTCTTGGCCCGCGGCGACACCACGAAGCTCTGCCAGTCGCGCGTCGGCCCGGCGTTCGGCGCCTTGGAGGTGAACACCTCCACCACCTCGCCGTTGTCCAACGGCCGTTCCAGCGCAACCAGACGACCGTTGACCCGGGCGCCGATGCAGCGGTTGCCGACCTCGGTGTGCACGGCGTAGGCGAAGTCCACCGGCGTCGACCCCGCAGGCAGGGTGATGACGTCGCCCTTCGGGGTGAACACGAA
>JALYVL010000206.1 GCA_030853285.1 Actinomycetota bacterium
GCGACGGTGGTGAACGGGAACTCCTCGTGGGTGATCCAGTTCTTCTTGCGCAGCTCCAGCGGGTCCATGCTGAGCTCGACCGCAAGCTCGTCCATGATCCGCTCGATGCCGAACGTGGCCTCCGGACGGCCGGCACCGCGGTAGGCGTCCGTCCACGTCTTCGTGGTGAACACGTTGGTGCAGGCGAAGTGATAGGCGGGGAACTTGTAGATCGCGTTGAACATGAACGCGCCGAGGATGGGGACCCCGGGAGTGACCAAGCCGAGATAAGCGCCCATGTCCGCCATCAACTCCACCTTGAGCCCCGTAACGGTGCCGTCGCGGTTCGCGGTGATGGTGATGTCCTGGATCTGGTCGCGCCCGTGGTGCCCGGCCAGCAACGACTCCGAGCGGGACTCGGTGTACTTGACCGGCTTGCCCAAGCGGCGGCCGACGAGCACCGCGATGACCTCTTCCGGCGTCATCTGCAGCTTGCCACCGAAACCTCCGCCGACGTCGGGGGCGATGACCCGGATCTTGTGCTCAGGGATGCCGAGGGTCATGGCCATCATCAGGCGCACGATGTGCGGCACCTGGGTGGCCGACCACAGCGTGAGCTGCTCACCAGTGGGGTCGCACACCACCGAGCGCGGCTCCATGAACGCCGGGATCAGGCGCTGCTGCCGAAAACGCCGGGTGACCACGACCTCCGAGGAAGAGATCGCCTCCTCCACAGAAGTACCGGTCCCGGCCTCGGCGGAGTCATACACCCACAGGGCGCACTTGTTGGTGCCGAGGTCCGGGTGCACCAGCTCCGCCCCGTCGGCCAGTGCGGCCTCCATGTCCAGCACGGCGGGCAGCTCGTCGTAGTCGATCTCGATGCCATCCAGCGCGTCCGCCGCCTCGTAGGCGCTGCGCGCGACGACCACCGCGACCACCTCACCGGCGAAGTGCACGGTGTCCACCGCGACCGAGGGGTGCGCGGGTGACTTCATGTCCGGCGTCACCGCCCAGGCGCACGGCAGGCTGCCTTGCTCCTCGGCGAAGTCCTTGCCGGTGTACACGGCGATGACGCCGGGACGGCTCTTGGCTTCGGTGACGTCCAGCGAGGTGATCGTGGCGTGCGCAAAGGGGCTGCGGAGCACAGCCAGATGCAGCATGCCGGGCAGCACGATGTTGTCGGTGTAGCGGGTGCGGCCGGTGATGAGGCGGGCGTCTTCCTTGCGCAGCCGGGAACGGCCGATCTCGGGTGTGGGTGTATCCACTGTGGTGGTCATGCTCATTCACCGACCTTTGCGGTCTGGGCGATCGGGTCGACGGAGGTGGAGGTGGGGGCGCCACCGGTGGGCACGGCGCCGGTCTCGGAGGGAGAGCGCAGCGAGTCGCCGCCGGGTTTCATGGCCTGCGCCGCCGCCTGCACCGACTTGACGATGTTCTGGTAGCCCGTGCACCGGCACAGGTTGCCCTCGAGCCCGTGGCGCACCTGCTCCTCGCTGGGATCTGGATTCTCGCCTAGCAGGTCGATGCTCTGCATGATCATGCCTGGTGTGCAGAAGCCGCATTGCAGACCGTGGTTCTCGTGGAAGGCCTTCTGCATCGGGTGCAGCTCGCCGTCGTGACTGAGCCCCTCCACGGTGGTGATGTCCGCGCCGTCGGCCTGCACGGCGAGGACCGAGCAGGACTTCACACTCACCCCGTCCAGGTGCACGGTGCAGGCGCCGCAGTTGCTGGTGTCGCAGCCGACGAGGGTGCCGACCTTGCCGAGGCGTTCCCGTAGATGGTGGACAAGCAAGGTGCGGGGTTCTACTTCGTCGACGTAGTTCGTGCCGTCGACCGTGATGCTCACGCGCGTCATCGATCCTCCTGTGGACTCATACCGGATCCATGGGGGTTCCCGCGTGATCCGGATCACAGGCTGAGTCTGTCGGACGCGGTCCGTGCAGGCAACGGTTGCAACTACGTTTCAGCGTCCGGAGAGAATCAGACGCGCAGCAACCCCAGGCGGGCCCGCACCAGGTCGGCCGCAGCGGACCGCGGTGCGAGTGCGTCCAGGCACGCCTGCCACACCTCGATGTCGTCGTGTCCCTGCTCGGAGCTGGTCCAGCTCAGCAGCAACTCGGGGTCGGGGTTGCGCAACAGTGCCGCGCGCACCTCGGCGGCGAGCTCCTTGCGGATCGCCACCACCGCGGGGGAGGTGGAACGGGGCAGCACCGGGCCGGGCATCCGTTGCAGCGCGGCGCGACGATCACCCGCCGTCAGCAGTCCGCGCACCTCGTCGACATCGCTGTGCAGCGAGACCAGCAGACGGTAGGGCCGGGACTGGATCACCCCGGCCCCCACCGCATGGCGCAGCCGGGACATCTCAGCGCGCACGGTGACGGTCTCCAACATCTCGGCGTCGAGCAGCACCCCGAGCTCATCCGCGCTGAGCCCGTCAGGATGTTGGCCGAGCAGCAACAGGATCTCCGCGTGCCGCAAGGACAGCGGAGTGCTCGTCGGCCCGCGCAGCAACGTCGGCCGACTGCGTCCGAGCACGCGTAACAAAGCGGACGGTGACTGCGGTGTGGTCTGCGCACGAATCCGGTGCACGCGCAGCTCGGACTCCATGGCGGCGGCGGTCGCCCGGACCAACGCCAGCACGTGCGGGGCCGCGACCTGGTCACCACCGGTGAGATCCACCGCGCCGAGCAGCGCTCCGGTATCCGGATCGTGCACCGGAGCGGCCGCGCAGCTCCAATGCTGCACCGGGACCCCGAAGTGCTCGGCGCCGAAGATCTGCACGCTGTGGTCGAGCTCGAGCGCGGTGCCCGGGGCGTTGGTGCCGGCGCTGCGCTCGCTCCAGTCGGCCCCTTCCACGAATTGCATGGCGGCTGCCCGCTCACGCAGCAGTGGGTCACCGGAAAGCCACATCATCCGACCCGTCGCGTCGGTGACAGCCACTACCAGGCCCGATTCGCCGTCGTCGGCCATGCCATCGACCAGCAGGCGCTGCACCACCGGGAGCACCGCCGCCAGTGGGTGGGTTCGGCGATGATCGTCAAGCTCGTCGGCCTCCATCACCCGGCTACGCACCACCGGCAGCTCCGGGTCGACCCCCCCGGCGCGGCTGCGTACCCAGGACTGCGCGACCACGGGCCGGACGTCCGGAGAACCGGAACCGGGCAGCCCGCTGAGCGGCCAGCTGCTCAGGAATTGCTCGCGCGCACGGTGCAGCCGCTGCGCGACCGCACCGGGGCTGTCGCTTGGACGCAACGCAATCCATGGGCTACTCACACCTACCACCGCTCGCGCGTTCGGCTGCGTTGCATCGGGGAGCCTCCTTCGCTCTTGCCCCACGGTAACCGGCGGCGACGGCCCGGGTGGTTCGAGCTGACGGCTTCCTCTTGCGCAAGAACGAGGTAGGGAGTTTTGTGGGCCAATGACCACTGCAGGAAGTATCCGCAGCATCATCCCGGCGCGGATCGACCGGCTGCCCTGGGCGCCGTTCCACACCCGGATGGTGATCGCGCTCGGGGTCGCCTGGGTGCTCGACGGCCTGGAGATCACCATCGCCGGCGCGGTCGCGGCGGTGCTCACCAAGGACACCACCCTCGGCCTGTCCTCCACGGAGGTCGGAGCGATCGCTACCGTCTACCTCATCGGCGAGGTATTCGGGGCGCTGATCTTCGGGCGACTCTCCGATGCTCTCGGGCGGAAAAACCTGTTCGTGGTCACCCTCGGCGTGTACCTGGTCGGCAATGCCCTCACGGCGCTGACCTGGGGCAACTCCCTCTGGCCGCTGGTCTTCCTGTACACCACCCGGTTCATCGCCGGCGCCGGGATCGGTGGCGAGTACGCGGCCATCAACTCCGCCATCGACGAGATGATGCCCGCCCGGTACCGCGGCAGGGTGGACATCGCCGTCAACGGCACCTATTGGCTCGGTTCCATCCTCGGCACCCTCAGCACCCTGGTG
>JALYVL010000207.1 GCA_030853285.1 Actinomycetota bacterium
CCCTGGACTACGCCCGTACCCGTACCCAGGGACGCCCGCCGGCTGGAAAGAACCCGAGTGCTGCTCCGGTGGCGATCGTCGAACACGCCGACGTCCGACGAATGCTGCTGGCCCAGAAATCCTATGTGGAAGGTGGCTTGGCCCTGGGCCTGTACTGCTCAAAGCTGGTGGACGAGCAGGACACCGGACCGTCGGAAACCGACCGCGCGCAGGCGACGCTGCTGCTGGACGTGTTGACGCCCATCGCGAAGAGCTGGCCCTCGCAGTGGTGCCTCGAGGCGAACAGCCTGGCCATTCAGGTGCACGGTGGATACGGCTACACCCGCGACTACGACGTCGAGCAGATGTACCGCGACAACCGGTTGAACCCGATTCACGAGGGCACCCACGGCATCCAAGGGCTTGACCTGCTTGGCCGCAAGATGACGATGCGCGGCGGTGCCGGTCTGGCGCTGCTCACCTCGAGCGTGGCAGCGAGCGTGGCGCGCGCCACGGCTGGTGAGCCGAGCGAGCTCGGTGCGCAGTTGGCCGCTGTTTTCGACCGCATCGTCGTGGTGACGGCAAGACTGTTCGCTACTGGCGACTTGGACGTCGCCCTGGCCAATTCCTCGGTGTATCTGGAAGCCGTGGGGCACGCCGTGGTGGCGTGGATGTGGTTGGAGCAACTGCTCGCCGCCGAGGGCAAGAGGGGCGAGTTCTACGACGGCAAACGGGCCGCCACTCGCTACTTTTTCCGGTGGGAGCTGCCGAAGGTCGACGCCCAGCTGAACCTGCTGGCATCCTTGGACACCACGGTGCTGGACGTCGACCCGGCCTGGTTCTAGCGCACTACAGGTGTCGCAGCGCGGTGACCTCGTCGAACGGCACCGAACCCACCTTGACCGACTGTCCCTCGGTCGGCGCGTAGACGTACTTGCCGTCACCGGTGTAGATGCCGACGTGTCCGCCGCCGTAGGCGAAGACCAGGTCGCCCGGCTGCAGTTGGTCGGCATTCACCGGGACGCCGACGCCGGCCTGAGCTTCGCTGGTTCGGGGCAGCACGATGCCGGCCTGGCCGTAGGCGAACTGGGTGAGCCCGGAGCAGTCGAACGCATCGGGCCCGGTGGCGCCGTAGACATAGGGCTTGCCCTGCTGCGCCAACGCAACGTTCATGGCCTGCAGCGCAGGAGAGCTGACGCTGGCGGCGGCCTGCGGGGCGATGGCGGCCGAGGCGACCGGGGCCGCGGAGAGCACGGCAGCGCCCGCGGCTGCGGCCAGCACTACGCGCCGCATCGGGTGACGGGTCAGATTTGCAGTAACGGAAGTCATGATTCCTTGGGGGTTGGGGTCAGTTCGCCTTCGTGCGCACCATCTCGCGGAACGCGACATCAGGTGCAATCCGGATCAAACCGGGAACACGGAGATGACTCAACGGTAACGAAATGATGACGATGGTCAAGTCGAGCCGCCCGCTCGGTGAACCTCGCCACAGTCAGAGCACGAGGGCCGCGGCACCCACCAACCCAGCCTCGGCGCCCAATACGGCAGGGGCAACCCGCAACCCGCGCACGAAGCTGAGCCTGGAGTGGCGAGCCACGGCCTCCTGCATCGGCTCCCACAACGGCGCGCCGGCTGCCGCAAAGCCACCACCCAGGACGACCAGATCTACGTCGACCAACGCCGCCGCGGAAGCGAACGCCTGCCCCAGTCCCGCACCGGCCCTCGTCAGGGCGGCAACCGCCACCGGTTCACCGGCGCGGGCCGCCTCCGCCAGCGCGATAGCGTCACTACCTTGCCAGCCTCGTTTGCGTGCCCACCGCACCGCCGACGGGCCGCTGGCCACCGCCTCGAGGCAACCAACCCCGCCGCACGCACACGACGCCCCACCCGGCTCCACCACCACGTGCCCGATGTGTCCCGCGTTGCCGCTACGCCCGCGGACCGGTCTGCCGTCGAGAACCAGTCCGCCACCGACTCCGGTGGAGGCAACCACCCCGAGCAGGTTGGGCACACCACGCCCCGCCCCGAAGCGGTACTCGGCCACCGCCATGCAGGTACCGTCGCCGTCCAGGCGCACCTGCGCGCCGGGGAACTCTTCGGTCACCGCATTCAGCAGCGGGAACCGGCTCCAGTCGGCAATGTTGAGCGGGCTCACCGTGCCCAGCCGCAAGTCGATCGGACCGGCACAGGCGATGCCCACCGCGCTGACGTGCACCCCGTCGGACACTTCTCGCAGCACGGTGACGCAGCTGCTCCACACATCGGTCGTCGGGGTGGGACGGTGGGCGACGCGCAACAATGTGCCGTCGGCGTCGACGTGGGCGGCGGCCAACTTGGTACCGCCGATATCCAGCCCGATGACCGCCACTGGACAAGTGTGGCGCACCGGCGCCGTCGTATCACCACTCTCCCGTGAGTTGGGGCACGATCAGCAGATGACGCTGGCGATTCCTCCTTCTCGTGGCCTTTTCGGTACCGTCCGCTCAGTCGCGGGCTGGACCGTGGACACCGCCACGTTCGTGATCGTGCTGCCGGCTCGCATCGCGAACCTGTTGAGCGCGGTGGAGTTGCTGCTCACCCGCATCTCGCAGGTGGTCGACGCGGCAGCACAGATCGTCGGGGATGCGGCAGCCACCGTCGACCGGGTCTCGCACGTCGTCGACGGAGCCGAGACCACCGTCCACCGCGTGTCCCACGTCGTCGACGGGGCCGAGACCACCGTCCACCGTGTCGACGCCGTGACGGACCGCGCCGGTGGCGTCCTGAGCTCGGCGGGGATCACGTCGGCCCAAGCCCAACAACTGCTCGACGCCTACCGGCCGATCGCGTTACAGCTGCGGCCGATGGTCGCTCAACTCGTCGGGTCGTTCTCCGAAGACGAATTGCGCTCGGCCATCAAGCTGATCGACGTGCTACCGGCATTCGTCGAGGCGATGCAACGCGACATCATGCCGATCCTGGGGACGTTGGATCAGGTGGGTCCGGACGTTGACGCCTTGCTCAACGTCTTCCGGGACGTGCGCGAAGGCCTCATCGGAATTCCGGGGTTCAAGTTCTTCCGCAAGCGCGGCGAGCAAATGATTGCCCCCGAGCACCAACCGGATCACCCTGCGTGAGCCGCTGCCTGTTGACCGTCGGCCATGGCCCCACCGACCGCGACAAGTTCGGCGCTCTGTTGAGCACCGCGGGCGTACAGCACGTGGTGGACGTTCGGCGCTTCCCCGGTAGTCGCAACAGTCCTGATGTGGGCCGGGACCTGCTGGCACACTGGCTTCCCGAGCGGGGCATCGCCTACCGCTGGGAGGAACGCCTCGGCGGTCGGCGCGCACTGCCCAAGGACGCCCCCTCGCAGGACCCGTGGTGGACGGTGGCCGCGTTCCGCGCCTACGCCGCCCATACCAGGACCGCGGAGTTCGCCGCCGCGCTGGACGAGGTGCTCGCCGCGGCAGGCGGGCGCCAGGTGGTCATCATGTGCAGTGAAAGCGTCTGGTGGCGGTGTCATCGCCGGGTGATCGCCGACGTCGTGGTGTTACAGCGCCAGGTGGCTGTGCAGCACCTGATGCCAGATGGACGGTTGTCCGCACACCCCGTCGCCAAAGGGGCCCGGCTGCACGGGGACGGCGCGATCTACTGGGACGGCGCCGAGTCGGACTGACAGGTGGAGGCGGTGGACGGCAAGTCGGTGCTGCCCCAGTCCCGGTCGACCCGGACCGCGCTGTTGGGACACACTGGGCGACATGTGTGGTCGATTTGCCAGTGTTGCCTCTGCCGCCGACCTCACCGACGAGTTCGACGTCGGGGAGATGATCGGCGATGAGCTGCCGCCGTCCTGGAACATCGCCCCGACCGATCCGGTGCGGGTCATCATGCAACGCCGCCCCCGCGGCAGCGGCTCTGACACCGCACCGATGATCCAGCTACGCACCGTCCAATGGGGACTGGTCCCC
>JALYVL010000208.1 GCA_030853285.1 Actinomycetota bacterium
GTGTACGGGTCGAGCTGCAAGGCCAGGATGCGGCGCAGGTTACCGGCGGAGGACTTGCCGAAGCCGTAGACCAACGCGGTGTCGACCTCGCCGGTGCGGATCTTCACCCACGCCTCGTACAGCGCCCAGGCGGCGTCCATCTCCACATGGGACTCCGCGATGGGCGGGAAGGCGCCGATGGCGTCGATGGCGGAGATGAATGAGAAGGCCCTGCCAGCAAGATAATCCGAGGACCCGGAGCACCAGAATCCGATGTCCCGATTGGACAGTCCGGTGTCGGCGTAGAGCTGGGAGAAGATGGGGACCAGCATCTCGACCCCGTTGGTGGTGGCTTCGGATCGGCGCACATTCGGCGCCTGGGCAAAGCCGACAACGGCAACGTCTCCCACTTTCGGCCTCCTCTCGAGTTACAGGTGGTGGGAGTAGTTCTCGTACGGCGCGTCGGGCTCGCCCGTGGGCGCAAAGTGCTGAATGTTCTCCAGCGTGTAGTCCCATTCCTCCCGCGGCTTCCACACGGCCCGTACCCGCATGCCCATGCGCACCTCCTCGGCGGCGCATCCCAGGATCAGGTGCAAGAAGGCGATGTCCGCGCCGTCGAGCAACACGTAGGCGGCCACGTAGGGCGGTGTGATCCGTTGGCCGGCGAACGGAACGTTCACGATGCAGAAAGTGGTGACCGTGCCGGTGTCCGGCAGCTGCACTTCTTCCTCGGTGGGCACGCCGTCGGTGGGGCAGGCGCCGCGAGGAGGGATGTAGACCTTGCTGCACACCGGGCAACGCTGGCCGAGCAGGCGACCCTCGGCCAAGCCCCGGAGATACGTGCTCTCCTCGGGAGAGGCGGAATGCATCAGGCTCAGCGCGAAGGGGGTGGTCACCATGGTTACCGGCGCCGCGCTGCCGGCTGGTGGCGTGGCTTGGCGAAGCGCGCCCTCGGGCTCGAAGCAGGCGATGTCCTGGATGCGCCCGCACGTCTCCGGCGCCCACCGCGCCTGCACCCGCATGCCGGTGACCATCTGTTCGGGACCGTCGACGTCCACCGCGTGCAGCATGGCGGTGTCGGCGCCGTCGAGCCGCACCAAGGCCCAGGCGAAAGGCTGCACGAGGGGCTGACCGTCGGTTGGTTCTGGCGCCCAGGACCAAGTGAGCACGGTTCCCGTACTGGCGACGTCCACGAACTCGGTGAGCGGCTCGGCGGTGACCGGGTCGTACTCGGCCGGCGGTACATACACCGTCCCATCCGAACCGCGAGCGCCGAGGATCTTGCACTCGCGCAATGCAGTCATGAACGGACCAAGCGTGGCGCCGAGGGAACGGGTGTAGTCGAACGCGATGTCCAGTGGTGCGCTCAAGTTCTCCACCTTGGGAGTAGAACACGTTCCAACTTTGCCGGCAAGGACTTACGATGCGGGTGGAGGTAGGAACATGCAACTGGGACTTCAGCTTGGATACTGGGGTGCGCAGCCGCCCGACAATGCCGGCCAGCTCGTGCTGGCGGCCGAGGATGCGGGCTTCACGTCGGTGTTCGCCGCTGAGTCGTGGGGGTCCGACGCGTTCAGCCCCTTGGCCTGGTGGGGATCGCAGACCTCACGGATCCGCCTGGGCACTTCGGTGGCGCAGCTGTCCGCGCGCTCACCTACCGGTTGCGCGATGCAGGCTCTGACGATGGATCACCTCTCCGGGGGGCGCTTCGTGCTCGGACTCGGGGTGTCCGGACCGCAGGTGGTGGAGGGCTGGTACGGGCAGCCCTTCGCCAAGCCACTGGCGCGCACCCGCGAGTACGTGTCGATTGTGCGGCAGGCGCTGGCCCGAGAGGCGCCGGTGCGTAACGACGGCCCGCACTATCCGCTGCCCTACACCGGTGCGGGCTCTGTGGGGTTGGGCAAGTCGCTCAAGCCGATCACCCACCCGCTGCGCGCAGACCTGCCCATCTGGCTCGGCGCGGAGGGGCCACGCAACGTAGCCATGACCGCCGAGATCGCCGACGGTTGGTTGGCGCTGTTCTACTCGCCGCGCTTGGCTTCGATGTATGACGAGTGGCTGGACGAGGGTTTTGCTCGTGCCGGTGCACGCCGCAGCAGGGCGGACTTCGAGATCGCGGCCACCTGCACGGTGGCGGTCACCGACGACCCGTCCGCGGAATACGCCAGGCTCAAGCCGACTGCTGCGTTGTACATGGGCGGCATGGGCGCGCCGGAGATGAACTTCCACGCCGAGGTGTACCGCCGGATGGGCTACGAGGAAGTGGTCGCGGACGTGGGACGGCTGTTCATGGCTGGGCGTAAGGAAGAAGCTGTCGCCGCCGTGCCGGACGAGTTGATCGCCGAGACCGCCATCGTCGGTGACGCCGAGCATGTGCGGGCGCAAGCACGCCGCTGGGAGGCCGCGGGGGTCACCAGTCTGGTGGTCGGCTGCCGGGATGTCGCCTCGGTGCGCGCGCTAGGCAAGGCATTGGCGGCCCCCTGAGACTCATAACGTCAGTCGGAGTACCTCGATCGGCTTGGCCAGTCCTCGGAAACGTCGGCGACCCAGCGCCTGCCACGCGAACCGGTCGCCGCAGGCCTCGGCCGCTTGGCGGGAGGCGACCAATTCCCCTTTACCGGCCACGGCGAGGAGTCGGGCGGCAAGGTTGACCGCGCCACCGAAGTAGTCGCCCTCCCGGAGGATCGCCGTACCGTAGTGCAAGCTCGCGTGTACCCCCGGGGACTCGTCGGAGCGCATGTTGCGGACGATCTGAGAACCGACGGCCACCGCCTCAGCGGCCTCGGCGTAGGCGAGCATCACGCCATCGCCCAAGAGCTTGCAGAGACGGAAGGCATCACCGCGTTCTTGGACCACCAGGTCGGTAAAACGGTCGATCAGCACAAGTGCGGGACCATCACCGTTCACGTCGGCGTACGCCGTGAAGTCCTTCAGGTCGCAGAACAGCAACGCCACCGTCACCGCCCCGGGCAGCGGCGAGCCGGCCCGGACCTCGGCGGAATACACCGCCTGCTGGGCCAGCTCGTGGTCGACCCAGCGTCGGTAGACGCCTGCGAGGAACGGCTCGGCCAGTGGAAGGAGCTCGGCGAGTGCAAACTGGACCGCCTGAAGTTCGGCAGCTCCGCTTTCACTCTTGGCGCGCAGGTCCGGCTCGACGTACAAGCGGAAGAGTTGCAGTGCCGACTGGGCCATCCGGGAGAGGTGACGTCCATAGACGCGGGCCAGCTGAACGGTCAACTCTTGAGGCCAGATCCCCCGTAGCTGCGCCAGCCGGGTGAACGCGTCTACCTCCTGGTCGGTGAACGCGGCCTGGGTGGAGCTCGGTTGACGAAGCCCGAATGCGGCGAAGATCGCCAGCGTTTCCTCGACCGGCAAGCCGCCGGCGGCTTCAATGTCGGCCGCGCTGGCGGTGCGCTCGTCGCGCTGATGGGCCAGGAGCGTGTCCAGAGCCGGCGCCTCCGGGTGTTCGCGCTCGACGGCCCGCCCGATGGCCGACTCGGGTAGACCGAGCTCGCGGAGGAGAGCGGTGAGCGCCCTCGTCGGTGAGTCCGGGCTTTCGGATGTCGGCACTGGTCGATCATCCCAGAGTGCGGCGTTGTGTCTGCATCGCCGTTGACACCACCGACTTTGCGATGCAAACTAGACGGAGTTTGTAACGCAAAGTCGGAAGAGGTCAGCACGTGGAAGCGGATGAGGTTGAGCGATTCGACCCGCAGGCGGCGATGGACCTGCTGACCGACACCCAGCGCCGGACGGGGCGCGCCCTGGACGTCAACGGTGCTGTCTTGTACGGCGTGTGGGGGATGGCGTGGCTGATCGGCTACCTCGCCATCTGGCTGTCGGTGCACGGCCACGCGGTGTATCAGCCGCCGGCGGCCTGGGCCTTCAGCGTGCTGGGCGTCGGCATGGTCGCCGCGCTGGTGGCCACCGGCCTGACCATCGG
>JALYVL010000209.1 GCA_030853285.1 Actinomycetota bacterium
GCGCGGTGCCGATCCCGAAGATCAGGGTGTACGCGCCCTGCGTCGGCACGCCGATCCCCGGAAGTACGTCGCTGGCCAGCAGCGTCACGACGACCGCGCTGGCGATCGCACTGCCGACCGCGCGGGCAATGGAGTTGACGCTGTTGGCGATCCCGGTCTCCTCGGCAGCGACCTCCGCGACCAGGAGGGCGGGCATGGCCGCGTAGCCGACACTCACGCCGGTGTTCACCAAGATCGCCCCCACGATCACCTGCCAGCTCGCTCCGTGCAGCAGCGTCAGCAACAAGAATCCAGCTGTGCAGAGGGCCAGCGCGAGCACCAGGGTGATGCGGCCCCCCGCGTGACGAACGAGCCGACCGGCCAGCGGCGACGCCAGCACACCGACGAGCGCCCCGGGCAACAGGTACACAACGCTCGCCGCGAGCACGCTGGCCGTGAAGCCGTACCCGGCGAGCGCGGTCGGGGCCTGGACGAACGTCGACACCCCCAGAAACGAGATGAACATCGCCATGCCCACACACAGTCCGGCGAGGTTGGTCACCAGCACCGGTCGGTTGACGAGCATCGTCGGTGCCACCAGAGGCATGGTGATGCGTCGTTCCATCAGCACCCAGGCCGCGAAGACGACGCCGAAGCCGAGGAAGCACCCGATGGTGGCGACCGACCCCCAGCCCCACAGGTGTGCCTGGGACAGCGGGAGAAGCAGCAGAATAAGACTTACGCCGAGCACCGCGGCGCCGGACCAGTCGACGCTGCCACCCGCCGCGTGCTCGGTGCTGGGTACCACCCACCACGCGAGTGCCAGCCCGATCACCGATACCGCAGCGGCGAGCCAGAAGATGCGGTGGTAGTCGGAATGTCCGCTGGTCAGCACCCCGGTGAGCACCAGGCCGAAGCCACCGCCGACTCCGAGCGTGCCGGAGACGATCGCCATGGCCGAGGTCAGCCGCTCCGCGGGCAGCGCGTCGCGGAGCACGGCGATCCCGAGCGGAAACAGTCCGTAAGAGGCGCCTTGGAGCACCCGACCGACTATGAGCAACAGTAGGGAGGACGTCGCGGCAGCCAGTAGTGAGCCGAGCACCATCGCCACAAGGATCGCCAGGAGCACGGGCCGTTTGCCGTGCGCATCACCGAGACGTCCGAGTATCGGCGTCATCACCGCGGCCGCCAGTAGGTTCGCTGTGATGACCCAGCCGACGGCAGAGGCGGACGCGTCGAGCTGCGTACCGATGTCGGCCAGCACGGGAACTACCAGCGTCTGCAGTACGGCGACGAGCATCACGATAAAGCTGAGAGCGGGTAGCAGCAATCGCGATGCGGTTTTCAACAGGCACTCCTTGGTCACCGTGGCACAGTGCCTATCGGCACGACGGTCGCAGGGTGCAGCGACAGGACGGTTACTTTTGTTCCCTAACCGTCCGGCACCCCACTGCTATGCGACGGCGGGGACGGGTGGTGCGGGACCTCGGGCGTGTGATGGACGCGGGACCTGGTCGGGGTCGATCCAGGATGGCGGGATGAACCAGGGGTGCCGGTCGTCGCCGAGGATGACGGTCCAGCCCTTGTGGTGCACCATCCGGTGGTGGTGCCCGCAGAGTAGGACCAGGTTGTCCAACGAGGTCGGACCACCGTCGGCCCAGTGGATGCGGTGGTGAGCATGACACCAGCTGGATGGGCGTCCGCATCCGGGAAATGCGCACCCTCGGTCGCGGGTGGTGAGGGCGCGGCGAAGTCCCCCGGACACGATGTAGGTGCTGCGCCCGAGGTCGAGCGGCACCCCGTGTTCGTCGAGGGTGACGGGTGTGACCTCGCAGTCACAGGCCAGCCGACGGGCGGCGGCGGCGGACAGCGGGCCGAGGAACATCAGGTGCGCGGCGGCGCCCCGGCCGGCGACGAGAGCTTCGGCGTCCATGGTCAACGTGATGTGCGGGCGGGTGTAGGCCTCCCCGGGCACGCAGGCGTGTTCGGCCGCTCGCTGGCACAGTTCGACGAACGCGTCGCCCATCCGGTGCGCCGGGGTGCGCGGATCTTCAACCCCGTCCTGCTTGGGACGCGGTGCGGCGAGCGGGGACAGGATGGAGCGGGCAAGCTCGGCGGCCTCGGTGTCGAGGGAGCCGGTGATCTTGCACAACCCGGGGTGCCCGCTCGCCGTGATGCGGAACTCCCGGGCCGCGACAGCTTCCTCCTCGGTGAGCTCGACCGCCTCAGGGCAGAGGCGGTGTAGCAGATCCGTTCCCCGACGTCCCAACACCACCGCGTCTTCCTGGCGCGCCGCGTTCAGCAGATACGTCTCGCACTCGGTGGCCCCGTCGTTGGGCAGGTCGTCGGGAAGCTCGGCCAACACATGCAGAATGACCTTGGCGTGCTCAGCGCTGATCTCTCCCCTGCCGAGCGCGGCAGCAACCTCAGGTCTGTGCTCCAGCCCGAGGGCCAGGCGGACCGCCCGCGATGCCGCCCCCGGGGCGAGGTTGCCGGCCTCGGAAAGCCAGCGCTGCGTCGACGTCGCGCCCTGCTCGACACCCGCGCCGCGGCGGTCCGCATCGGCGATCGCCCGCAGCCACAACCCGTCGATCGCGCACATCGCGGAGCCCAGATCGGTGATCAAGCCGAGCAGCTCCTCGGTTCCCAGCCGCCACAACTCAACCCCGGCTGGATTGGTAAGCGCGCTGTGAATCTCCATGAGTAGAACACTAGAGCTAACCGCCGACAGTTTCTGGTCGTGCAGTCACGGGGGTGACTGCCCGTCCGATCGCTGAGCCGGGTGACCGCTTCGGCCAGCACGAGCGCCGCACGTTCGCCGTCGGTGGAGCAGGACGCTTCCAGCCCGGTGCGAACAGCGCTTTCATCGCGCCCGGAACGATCGTGGCCGGTTTGCTCATCTGTGCTTGCATGATGTGCTCCCCTTCTGGGGATCACACCGGTGCGTTACTGCTATGACGGACGGCGGCGGAAAATGGTAACGGCGCACGAACACGACGGCTTAGAGCAGGTGATGGCGTTCACAGTCCTGCGCGGCACCATCGTTGTGATCGACGTCCTCGCCGATCCGGCCCGGTTACGGCGCCTCGACCTTGCGAGCCTCGATGACTGACAAGATTCTCGAGCGGTGCCGACGGGATCTGGCGCGCGGCGAGCCCTGGCGCGCGCGGGATCGCCTTTACGGGGCTCTCCGCGATTATCCAACCGACGAGCGACTGCTGGATCTGCTCGGACAGGTGCTGCAACAGATGGGCGACCTGCCCGCCGCCGGCGCCGCCTGGTTCCTCAGCAACCGGGCCGACGACGATCCCGCGACCGCCACTGCTCGCGCCGCACTTCGAGCTCGCTTCCGAGCCCCCATCGGAATCGGGCGAAGCCTGCCCCTTCGCGCCCGGTTCGAGGACTACCCACCGCGCGCGCGGCTCCGCCTCGAACAGCTGGGTGCGGACATCAAAGCCAGCGGGCAAGACTGGCCCTACCCCGCGCCGAAGATCATTGACTTCTCCAGACGCACCCCCATTGCTCCGCGCCGACAGACCATGCCGCCCCTGATCGAGGCCTGCCTGATCCCGATCACCGACGTGTGCCTGGCTACCTGGCGTCGCCTGCGTCGGACCAGGCACAAGCCTTGAGGTGCCTACGACTTCATCGCGCGGACTGTGCTCGCCACCAGGCGACTGTCTCGCGAGCAGCGGTGTCCAGCGGGGTCGGTGTGAGTCCGAGGACCTGCTGTGAGCGTGCCGAATCCAGCACGAACGGCGCGGTGAACTGGTAGGTCGTCTCGGCCAGCTCACGCATCGGCCCTGGCAGCACGGCGCCCGCGCGCAGCACCCAGGCGGGGATCGTCGCGACCTTGGCGGTGGTGCCGGCCGCGGTGGCGAAGGACTGAGCGAGTTGCCGCTGGGTGAGTGCTGGCCCCGAGGGGGCGTGC
>JALYVL010000210.1 GCA_030853285.1 Actinomycetota bacterium
GGCGTTCACGGTGCGGGCGCAGGTGCGGGGGGCATATCAGCGGCTGTTCGACGAGCGGCGAGTGCGCAAGGAGTACGAGGCGACGGCGCCATACGACCGCGCGTTGGCCTTCCCGCGGACCGTGCGCAGCCGCATCGTGAAGGAACGCGGCGTGCTGGCCGCCCAGCAGTTCCCTGGCGCGGCGAACAGCGAGACTCGTATCGAGTTGCTGCAGGTGCACGGCGGCCTGGCCGACTACCGCTTGGCGCCGCGCACCGGTAAGACGCATCAGCTGCGGGTGCATATGAACGCGCTCGGTGTGCCCATCGTCAACGACAACTTCTACCCCTCGTTCTACGACGTGGCGGTGGACGACTACTCCGCACCGCTGCAGCTGCTGGCGCGGTCGATCGCCTTCGTCGACCCGTTCAGCGGTGTCGAAAGGTGCTTCATCAGTAAGCGCCAGTTAAGCACCGGCCCATCCGGTGAGTGAACGAATCGGTGCCCAGTCGGGTGCAGCTACCGTGGTCGGCGTGTCGATGCAGGAACCCAACCCCGCCCCGGTGTACGGCTCCGCGATGATGGCGCTCGCCGCGTCCACATCGCCCGAGGTCCCTGCTGATGCGCTCCTCGTCATTCCGGTCGGCGCCGTGGAGCAGCACGGACCGCATCTGCCGCTGGACACCGACACCCGGGTGGCCTGCGCTGTGGCACACCAGATTCCCGCCGTCGTGGTCGGGCCTGCCCTGTCCTACGGCGCCAGCGGGGAGCATGAAGGTTTCCCGGGGACGGTGTCGCTGGGGGCGGAGGCGCTGCACGCGGTGCTCGTCGAGCTCGGTCGCTCGGCGTGCCGTTGGGCGGCGCGATTGGCGTTCGTCAATGGGCACGGCGGCAACGCGCCCACGCTGGCTCGTGCCGTGCAGCTGCTGCGTTCGGAGGGGCGCGATGTGGCGTGGTGGCCCTGCGCAGTGCCCGCCACGTCGACCCACACGCCGGATGCGCACGCGGGACGGACCGAGACCTCGCTGCTGCTGCACCTGGACCCGTCCGCCGTACGGTGGGAGTTCGCGGCGGCTGGTGACACCCGCGCTGTGGCGGAGTTGATGCCGGAGCTGCGCGCGCACGGGGTCCGTGCGGTGAGTCCGAACGGCGTGCTTGGCGATCCGACGAGATCCACTGCAGCAGAAGGAGAGCGACTGATGGCAGAGCTGGTGGCTCGCGCAGCGGGCGCGGTCGCCGCGTGGCGGCCGAGCTCGACGGGAATGCTGGCATGACCCGGGTAGCCGTGGTCACCGGGGCCGCCCGAGGCATCGGTGCCGCCGTGGTGCATCGTCTCGCGGTCGACGGTTGGCAGGTGAGCGCGGTGGATGCCTGCGCCGACAATCCCGCCGTGCCCTACGCACTCGCCTCTGAGGCCCAGCTGGAGGCGCTCGCCGCCGCGCACCCGGGCTCGGTGCGTCCCCGGGTCGCCGACGTTCGAGATCCCGCTGCGTTGGCCGCCGTCGTGGAGTCCACTGTGGAAGAACATGGCGGTTTGGACGCAGCGGTGGCCTGTGCCGCAGTAATTGCCGGCGGCCAACCACTGTGGGAGACGACGGATGACAGCTGGGATGCGTTGTTCGACGTGGACGTGCGCGGGGTGTGGAACCTTGCGCGGGCCGCGGTGCCCGCCCTGCTTGCTCGCCCGCAGCCGCGCCAGGGTCGCTTCGTTGCGGTTGCCTCGGCCGCCGCGCACCGCGGGCTGTACCACCTCGCGGCTTACGGCGCGGCCAAGCACGCGGTCGACGGTCTCGTGCGCGGGCTGGCCGCTGATCTGCGCGGCACCGGCGTCACCGCAAGCTCGGTCTCGCCCGGATCCACCCGCACGGACATGCTGTCCGCCACCGCGGCGTTGTACGGCATAGCGGACGTCGAGCATTTTGCTGCTTCCCAACTAATGGAACGGCTGCTGGAACCGGAGGAGGTTGCGGCCAGCATCGCGTGGTTGTGCTCGGCCGACTCCAGCGCGATGACCGGCAGTGCGATCCGGGTCGATGGCGGGTTCACGGTGTGACACCGCAGCTGCCACTGGGGTTTGCCGTCATGCTCGACCCGACCACCCGTCGGTTGGCCGGGGATGCGGCGTTACTCGGCGGATCGCCGCTGCGCCTGCTACGGCTTCGCCCGGCGGCCAGAGGGCTGCTGGCAGAGCAGCCGCTGCGGGTGCGCGACGGCCGTAGTGCAAGCGTGGCCCGGAGCCTGCTCGACGCCGGAGCCGCCCACCCGCGGCCCGTCGATGGCCCGGCGCCCGCAGAAGTCACCGTGGTCATCCCGGTGCGCGACAACCCAGTGGGGGTCTCGCGGCTGCTCTCCGCGCTCGGCGCCGCCGCCCAGGTGATCGTGGTCGACGACGGCTCGACTCGACCCGATGCGGTGCGCACCGTGACCACCGAGCACGGCGCGCGCCTGCTGCGTCATCCGGTCAGCCGCGGCCCGGCAGCGGCGCGCAACACCGGCTTGGCTGCGGTCAGTACTGCATTCGTCGCATTTCTGGACTCGGACGTGGTGCCCGCACCAGGGTGGTTGTCGGTGTTGTCTGCGCACATGAGCGATCCCGCGGTGGGCCTGGTCGCACCACGGGTCGTCGCCCTGCCCGGTGCGCAGGGGTGGATCGCCCGATACGAGACCGTGCGTTCCTCCTTGGACCTCGGTCGGCGCGAGGCGGCAGTGGTGCCCCGCTCGCGCGTCGCCTACGTGCCCAGCGCGGCGATGCTCATCCGGGTGTCCGCCCTAGGCGCGGCCGGTTTCGACGAAGACATGCACGTGGCCGAAGACGTGGATCTTTGCTGGCGCCTGTACGCCCGAGGGTGGCGGTTGCGCTACGAGCCCGCAGTCACGGTAGCGCATCAGCACCGGACTGGGGCGTGGAAGTGGTTGGCCCGCAAGAGCTTCTACGGACGGGGTGCCGCACCATTGGCCGCTCGGCATTCCGGGCAGGTGGCACCGCTGGTGCTGGCGCCGTGGACCACCGCGGTGTGCGCGCTGGCGCTCAGCGGCAGACGCTCCGGATTGCTCGCCGCTGCGTTGCTCGCCGGCGGGTCGATCTGGCGCCTCTCCCGAACGTTGAGCGGACTCGAGTGCTCCCTCGCGGTCGTGATGGAGTTGGGCGCACGGGGGGTTGCCGGTACGGCCTGGCAGCTGGCTTCCGCGGCGCACCGCTCGTACTGGCCGCTGACCTTGCTGATCGCGTCGGGGTCACGGCGGGCTCGGCGCATCGTCTTGGTCGCCGGGGTGCTGGAGGGTCTGTCCGACTGGACGCACCATCGCGCCGCAGGCGGACTCGGCCCGGTTCGGTACCTCATCGCCAAGCGGCTCGACGACCTTGCCTACGGCAGTGGGCTGTGGTGGGGCGCGGCGCACGCACGGAGCTGGGCGGCGCTGGTGCCTGCGATGGTTGACTGAGCACGATTAGCTTAGAGCCATGACAGGCGGAGATCCGGTGTGCTGGTTGAGCGAGGTCTGCGCAGACTGCGGACGGATCAGAGAGGATCCCGGCCTCGAGTTCTGCGCCAACTGCGGGCACCGCTGGGGAGAGGATCCGCCGCCACCCCGCGATCGGGACGGGGCGGGCCGCGCGCGCAATGCACGTCCCCGCGACGGGTTGGGTCGTCCGCTGCCCTACGGCGCGGCGGGGGTCGACCGCGCACCCGAGGGCGTTCAGCGCAGTCCGCAGGAAACGCTGACCGAAGCGCAGCGGCTGCTCGACCTCGGTATGCCCTTTCACGCCCACGAGGTGCTCGAGGATGCGTGGAAGCTGGCGCAGGACCCCGAGCGTGCCCTGTGGCGCGGCCTCGCGCAGCTCGCCGTCGGGCTCACGCACGTCCTGCGGGGCAACGCCACCGGCGCCACCGCGTTGCTGCGGCGCGGGGCGGGCA
>JALYVL010000211.1:0-2904 GCA_030853285.1 Actinomycetota bacterium
CTCAGTTGCTCGACGAGGTCGAGGCATCGAGCGGCGCTGCCGCCCTGGTCACAACGGGGACCGGAAAGTTCTACTCCAACGGGCTGGACCTGGACTGGCTCGGCGCCCACGGCGACCAGGCCGCCTCCTACGTCGGCACCATCCAGGCCTTGTTCTCCCGTATCCTGACGTTCCCGATGGTCACCGTTGCGGCGCTGCAGGGTCACACCTTCGCCGGCGGGGCCATGCTCGCGGTGGCGCACGACGCGAAGGTGATGCGCGCCGACCGCGGCTTTGTCTGCTTCCCCGAGGTCGACATTCACATCCCGTTCACCCTCGGCATGGCCGCGTTGCTGCAGGGACGCCTGTCCAAGGCCACCGCCCACACCGCCATGACCACCGGTCGACGCTACGGCGGCAGCGAGGCGTTGGAGGCCGGCATCGTGGATGCGACAGCGGGCGAAGACGAGGTGCTGGAGCAGGCCATCGCCCGCGCGCAGTGCCTGGCCGGCAAGCGCGGCGACACCATCGCCGCGATCAAACGCGTGATGTACGCGCCCGCCGTGGCGGCGCTGGCCGACGTCAGCGCACTGGCCTTCGACGGGAATGCCTGAACCCCGCGAGACGGTCTGGTTGCAGGACTGGCTGGTCTCGGGCACCGCGGCACTCTCGGATTGGCGCCGGCACCTGCATGCACATCCGGAGCTCTCCCGGCACGAATACGCGAGCACCACATTCGTCGCTGAGCAGCTGACCGCCGCCGGTCTGGTGCCGCGGCTGCTGCCCGGGGGCACCGGCCTCGCCTGCGACATCGGAGCGGGGCCCGGGCCGCTGATCGCGCTGCGCGCCGACATGGACGCGTTGCCGATGCAGGAACAGACCGGCGCGCCCTACAGCTCCACAGTGGACGGGGTGGCGCACGCCTGCGGACACGACGCCCACACGGCGATGTTGCTCGGCGCCGCGTTGGCCATGGCCAGTGCGCCGGAGTTGCCCGGTCGGGTGCGCCTCTTGTTCCAACCAGCCGAGGAAGTGATGCCCGGGGGCGCACTCGACGTGTTGGCCTCCGGTGAACTCGCCGGGGTCAGTCGGATCTTCGCGCTGCACTGCGACCCACAGCTGGAGGTTGGGCAGGTCGGCGTTCGGGCCGGTGCACTCACCTCGGCCGCCGACACCGTGGAGATCAACCTGCACTCTCCCGGTGGGCACACCGCCCGCCCCCACCTGACCGCTGACCTGGTGCACGCCCTGGGTCTTCTCATCACCGGGCTGCCGTCGCTACTGAGCAGACGGCTGGACCCGCGTGCGGCCACCGTCCTGGTGTGGGGAGCTGTGCAGGCGGGCAACGCAGCCAACGCCATCCCCCAGCTGGGGGTGCTACGGGGGACCGTCCGCACCGGCGATCGTGACACCTGGGCCCGGTTGGAGGCGGTGGTGGCAGAGGGCGTCGCGGCGCTGCTCGCTCCCACCGGGGTCAGCTATGAGCTGCATCATCAGCGGGGGGTTCCGCCGGTGGTCAACGACCGCGCCTCTGCGGGAATGCTGCGCCTGGCCATCACCGAGGGCGTGGGTGAACGCGCTGTGGCCGGCACCCAACAGTCCAGCGGCGGGGAGGATTTCGCGTGGTACCTGGAGCATGTACCGGGCGCCATGGCGCGCCTCGGCGTGTGGCCGGGTCACGGGCCGCACCTGGATCTGCACCGCCCCACCTTCGACCTGGACGAACGTGCACTGGGAATCGGGGTGCGAGTGCTCGTGCATGCCGCGTTGGCGGCGTGGCGCGACGGAGCCTAATCGCGGCTGGTGCCCGGACCGACGTTGCGGCTCGGGCGGGTGCGTAGTCCGAGCACGTAGTCCTCAGGAGCGCCTGCGGCGTAGGCGGCGTCCGCCATCACCCCGAGGTAGCGCGCCGAGGGGAGACCGCCCTCATAGGCGTCGATCACGTAGAGCCAGGCCAGCTGAGAGCCGTCCAGGGTCTGGATGCGCAGCCGCAGCTTGCGGTGGATACCGAGCTCGGCACCCTCCCAGCGGTCCAGGCTGCGCTCGTCCTGTGGGCTCATGTCGTAGAGGACCACGAAGACCTGGGCTTCGGGGTCTTCCACCACGGTGGCCAGTGCGCCCTCCCAGCCGAGGTCCTCTCCGGCGAAGGTCAGTCGCCAGCCCAGCAACCAGCCGGTGCCGGCCATCGGCGAGCAAGGGGCTCGCTCGAGCATCTGTTCGGGGTCCATGTTGGAGCCGTAGGCGGCATAGATCGGCACGATGATCAGACTAGTCGCGCGGCGGCGGTTCGAGGATGCCGGCGCAGGCGATACCGTGGACGCGCCACACCGTCGCCCGAGCTTGGAGGATCTGTGACCCGCATCGTGATCATCGGCGGTGGGCCGGCCGGGTACGAAGCGGCGCTGGTGGCCGCCCAGTACGGTGCCGAGGTGGTCCTCGTGGAGGAAGAGGGGCTCGGCGGGGCGTGCGTGCTGTACGACTGCGTACCGTCGAAGACGTTCATTTCCTCGGCGGGTGTGCGTGCCGATCTGCGCCACGCCACCGATCTCGGGGTTGATATCGACCCCGAGAAGGCCGCGGTGGCGATTCCGGTGGTGCACGCGCGGGTTCGCGCGCTGGCCTTGGCTCAGTCGGCAGACATCCGTTCCCGGCTGCAGCGCGAGGGTGTACGGATCATGCCCGGGCGTGCGCGGCTGGTCGACGACGTGTCCGGCATGGCCACCCACCGAATAGCCGTTGATCACGCAGGCGATGAGCAGGTGGTGCTCGATGCCGATGTGGTGCTGTTGGCCACCGGCGCCCGCCCACGGGTGCTGCCCGGCGCGCAGCCCGACGGCGAGCGCATCCTGGACTGGCGCCAAATCTACGACCTCACCGAGCTGCCCGACCACCTCGTCGTCGTCGGCTCCGGCGTCACGGGGGCGG
>JALYVL010000211.1:2914-3879 GCA_030853285.1 Actinomycetota bacterium
GAGTTCGTCTCGGCGTACACCGAGATGGGCGTCAAGGTCACGCTGGTCTCCAGCCGCGATCGGGTGCTGCCCGGTGAGGACGCCGACGCCGCGGCCGTGCTGGAGGAGGTACTGGCCGAGCGCGGGGTGACCTTGGTGAAGCAGGGGCGCGCCGAGTCGGTGGAGTGCACGGACGGCGGGGTTCTGGTCACGCTGACGGACGGACGGACAGTAGAGGGCAGCCACGCGTTGATGACCGTCGGCTCCGTGCCCAACACCGCCGATCTGGGGCTGGACCGCATCGGGGTCGAACTCGACCGCGGGGGCTACATTCCGGTGGACCGGGTCTCACGGACGTCGGTGCCCGGGGTGTACTCGGCCGGTGACTGCACGGGGCTGTTACCACTCGCCTCGGTCGCGGCCATGCAGGGCCGGATCGCGATGTGGCATGCGCTGGGCGAAGGCGTGCTCCCGATCAAGCTGAAAACCGTTGCGGCAGCTGTGTTCACGCGCCCGGAGCTGGCAACCGTAGGAATGAGCCAGCAGTCCATCGACGACGGCAAGGTGGCCGCCCGCACCGTGATGCTGCCGCTGGCCACCAACCCGCGGGCCAAGATGCAGGGCTTGCGTCGCGGGTTTGTGAAGTTGTTCTGCCGTCCGGAGACCGGTGTGGTGATCGGTGGGGTGGTGGTGGCGCCGGTGGCCTCGGAGCTGATCCTGGCGATCGCCTTGGCGGTACAGAACAACCTCACGGTAAACGACCTGGCGCACACGTTCTCGGTGTACCCGTCACTGTCGGGTTCGATCACCGAGTCCGGCCGCCAGCTCATGCGCCACGACGACCTGGACTGAGCACGCCACTCACCTGTCGCGAGAACTTCTCGCGACAGGTGGCCCACGGGCGAGAAGTTCCCTCGACAAGTGGCAGACGCCCCAACTCAGTCGTCGTCCACCCAGTCGAGGGTGCGGGTGACCGCCTTTTTCCA
>JALYVL010000212.1 GCA_030853285.1 Actinomycetota bacterium
GCATCCGCGGTCAGGCGTTGGCGCGCAACAGGTCCAGTGCCTGCTGCAGGTCCTCCGGGTACTCGCTGCGGACCTGCACCCAGTGCCCGTCGGCGGGGTGGGCGAAGCCGAGCGAGTGCGCGTGCAGCCACTGCCTGCGCAGTCCGAGACGTGCGGACAGCGTCGGGTCCGCGCCGTAGGTGATGTCTCCACAGCAGGGGTGGCGCAACGCGGCGAAGTGCACCCGGATCTGGTGGGTGCGCCCCGTCTCCAAGTGCACGTCGAGCAGGCTGGCGGAAGGGAAAGCTTCGATCGTGTCGTAGTGGGTCACGCTGGGCTTGCCGTCAGCCAGGACCGCGAAGCGCCAGTCGTGCTTGGGATGCCTGCCGATCGGCGCGTCGATGGTGCCGCTGCTGGGATCGGGGTGGCCCTGCACCACCGCGTGGTACCGCTTGTCAACGGTGCGCTCCTTGAACGCCCGCTTGAGCACTGTGTAGGCGTGTTCGGAGGCCGCGACCACCATCACCCCGGAGGTGCCGACGTCGAGGCGGTGCACAATGCCCTGGCGCTCCGCCGCACCGGACGTGGCGATGCGGTAGCCGGCGGCCACCAGACCGCTGACCACCGTGGGACCGGTCCACCCGGGGCTGGGATGCGCCGCGACTCCCACCGGCTTGTCCACCACGATGATGTCGTCATCCGCGAGTAATATGTCAAGCCCAGCAACCAATTCCGGCGGCTCGGCATGGGCTAGGGGCTCGCGCTCCGGCTCGGGGAAGGTGACCTCCAACCAGGAGCCAGACGTCAACCGGTCGGACTTGCCCGCCGCTCGACCGTCCAGCACCACTCCGCCGTCCGCGGCGATCGCGGCGACCGCCGTACGGGAGAACCCGAGCAGCCGGGCCAGTCCGGCGTCCACCCGCAGCCCGTCCAAGCCGTCGGGCACCGGCATGGAACGGGTGTCAGCCACGAACTTCCTCATCACGTTTGCGGGCGGCGCGGGTGCCGTCGGGCTCGTGGCCGAGGAACGCCAGCAGTACCAACAAGATTCCGCCGCTGACGATGGAGGAATCGGCGAGGTTGAACACCGGCCAGTGGTAGCCGCCCGGCAGGACGACGGACAGAAAGTCGACCACATGTCCGCGCAGCACTCCCGGAGCACGGAATATCCGGTCGATGAGGTTGCCCAGCGCACCGCCGAGCACCAGCCCGAGCCCCCAGGCCCAGCCAGCGGAGCGCAGCCTGCGGGCCATGCGCACGATGACGAACACGACCGCCGCCGCCACCAGGGTGAGCAGCCAGGTCATACCCGTGGCCACCGAGAACGCTGCGCCCGGATTGCGAACCAGCACGAGGTAGAAGGCGCCCCCGATCACGCGCACCGGCTGTTCGGGGTGGAGCCTGGCCACCACGACGACCTTGCTCACCAGGTCAGCGAGTACCACCAGCACCGCAATCACCACCAGCAGGCGCACCCGCCGCGGACGGTTGATCACCGCAGGGCCGGCACCCACGTCGGGTTTGGGTTCGGTGTTCACACCCACCATCATCCCCGATCTGTCACGGCCGCCCGGTCACACCCCGCCAACGGGCCAGTCGACCCCCCGCGTCCACGGCCCGGATCCGCGCTTCGGTCGCCTCCCGCACCCCCGAGGTGGTGACGACGAGAATCTGGTCACCCCGGCGCAGCCTGGTGCCTGCATCGGGCATGAAACCGTCGCCCTCACGCACGACCAGGCTCACCGTCGCGCCCTTGGGGAGCCGCAGCTCGCCGAGGTAGACACCGTGTAGGCGCGAACCCGGCGGAATCTGCACCTGCAACAGATCCGCGCCCAACCGCTCCAGTGGCGCCGCGTCCACAGAGACCTCCTGCATCTCACCGGTCACGGTCACCTTCAGCCAGCGCGCCACCCACGGCAACGAGGTGCCCTGGATCAACGTGAACACGACCACCAGGACGAACACCACATCGAGCAGTCGCTCCGCCCCGACCACGCCCTTGACCAGCGGAATGGTGGCCAACACGATGGGGACGGCGCCGCGGAGGCCGGCGAACGACAGAAACGCCTGCTCCCGCCATGGAATGCGTAGTGGCAACGCGCCGGCCACCACCGACAACGGTCGTGCCACGGCCAGCAGCACCAGCCCGATCAGCACAGCGTCGACGATGGCGCCTGGCAGCCGCTGGGGGGTGACGTACACGCCCAGCAGCACGAACACCCCGATCTGGGCCAGCCAGCCCATGCCCTCGGCAAAGGACAGGGTGGCCACTCGGTGCGGCAGGTGCGCATTACCGAGTACCAGGGCGCAGACGTAGGTGGCCAACAGGCCCGAAGCGTGGACGAGCTGGCCCGCGGAGAAGCTGAGCACACAGACGGCCAAGGCCGCAACCGGATACAAGCCGGTGGAGGGCAGCGCAATTCGACGCAGCGCCCACGCGCCACCCCACCCGAGCAGCACGCCGACCAGCGCTCCGACTCCCAGCTCGTACGCCACCGTGGCCGGGGTCCACCACGGCACACTTCCGGGGCCCGCGAGCAGGGTGACGGCGATGACCACGGGCGCGTCGTTCAACCCGGACTCCAGCTCCAGCGCACCCACCAGCCGACGCCGCACCGTGAGGGTGCGCAGCACGCTGAACACCGCCGCAGCGTCGGTGGAGGACAGCACCGCCCCCCACAACAACGCGATCCGCCAGTCCAAGCCCAACAGCAGATGCACCGCCGTGCCCACGACGATCATGCTGACCAATACCGACACCGTGGCCAGGGCAACACCGAGCCCGAGCGCCGGGCGCACGCTGCGCCACCGCGTGCTCAGACCACCCTCCGTCAAGATCAACACCAGCGCGGCCATACCGAGCTCCTCGGTCAGCTTTGCGTCGGAGAAGCGCAGACCGAGCCCGGCCTCGCCGATGGCCAAGCCGATGGCGAGGAACAGCAGCAAGGCGGGTAGCCCGATCTTCGACGAAGCCCACACGCCGATCATTCCGACCAGCAGCACCACCGCGCCGGCGCCCAGGAGGTACTCCAGCTGCACGCGCCGACTCCTCCAATCGGTGTCGCGGTGTCGCCTCGTTCGTGCACCGCGCCGGACATCAGTGTCCCAGTACCGACGTCGCCACTACGGTGGGCACCGTGTGGACACAGCGAAGGACCGGCAGCACGGTGAGTGTCGCGGTAGCCGTGCTAGCGTGCGGCACCCTGCTGGCCTGCTCAGGACCTACGCCCTCCCCCGCCGCGGTGCCCGCGACGAGCGCTTCGCCTGCTGCCGCGGTCACGGTCGCCATCCCCGCGGTCACCGTGACGGTGAACAATCCCGGAACCGGCCCACGCACTGCCCTGGTCCTGCACGCCACTCCGGAGTCTGCGCAGCAGGTCGCGCTCACCTCGACCTCGACGATCAGCCAGACGATCGGCACCGGCCCACCGTCGGACCAGTCCTCGCCGGAGGTGACCCTGCCCCTGACTGCCCGCCAACATGGGCCCGACGACGCTGCTACGCACACAGTCGGCCTGACCATCGGCACCCCGAGTTCGCCGGACACCACGTTGCAGGACGCCTTGGCCAAGGCCGTCGGGTCGACGTCGACAGTGACCGTCACTCCGGCAGGCGCAGTGAGCCAGCTGGTGCTCGACCCGCCGGCCGCGCTCAGTGATGCAGGCCGCTCCGCCGCCGAGCAGGCACAACGCCAGGCGATCCAATTCCTGCCCGTGCTTCCCGGTGAGCCGGTGGGCGTCGGTGCGGTATGGACGGTGAGCCAACAGATCGACAGCCTCGGTCTGGGCCTGCGCCAAGACACGATGCTGACCCTCATTTCGATGCGCGACAGCACGATCACCCTCGGCGTGCAGGTCAGCCAGACACCACTCACGCCCACCTGGACGCTGCCCAAC
>JALYVL010000213.1 GCA_030853285.1 Actinomycetota bacterium
GGTCGGGCAGCTGGGCAGGCAGAAGCCGCAGTGCACGCAGTCGTCGATCAGCTCCTCCGACGGCGGGTGGTGGGCGTCGAAGGCTCCGGTGTCATCGGGGGAATCCGATGGCCGGTAGCCCACCGCGGGGACGCCGAGATCTGTGTCCGGTGTCTTCTGTGCCATCAGATACCTCCGAGCAGTCGAC
Organism: Actinomycetota bacterium; assembly: GCA_030853285.1. GTDB lineage: Bacteria > Actinomycetota > Actinomycetes > Mycobacteriales > Mycobacteriaceae > X156. The sequence goes on from JALYVL010000213.1 coordinate 188, forward strand.
CGGGGGAAAGGGTGTGGGCGGGGTCGAACTCGTCCTTGACCCGGCGCAGCAGCCGGACCAGGCCGTCGTCCTGCGGTCCCCAGACGTCGAGCCCGTGCTCGGCCGGTGCGCGGAGCACCACCGTGGTGCCGTGATGCTCCACCGTGACCGCCCTGGCGGCGGCGAGCAGGGCGGGCGCATCACCGGCGGCGCAGCCCACCCGCAGCACACCCACACCGGCAGAACCGGCGACCTCGTGCTCGCGGCCGACGGCGCCGAGCGCGTCAAGCACGGCCGCCAGCGACGCCGGGGTGTAGCTCATGGACAGCAGCACCTCGCCGCCGGGCAGCGTGTTCCAGCCGGTCGGAGTGCTGTCCACAGTGGATGCCGTAGAACCGAGGAGCCTGCACACGGTGTCGGCGCGGACGTCGATGCCTGCGGCCACGCCGTCGAGCTCTACACCGACCGTCAGCTGACCCTGCGGCGTTCGGTGCATCTCCAGCGCGGTGGGGGTGACCTGCGAGCCGCGGACCGCGGCGATCGCGGCAGCTGCCGCGCTCGGGTCGGGCACCACGGCGCGCACCCAGCGGCGGCACTCCGGCAGCGGGCGCAGCCGACACCACACGTCGGTGAGCACACCCAGGGTGCCGCGCGAGCCGGTGTAGAGCTTGCCCAGGTCGTAGCCCGCGACGTTCTTGACCACCTTGCCGCCGGAGTGGGCGACGGTGCCATCACCAGCCACCGTCGTGGTGCCGATGAGCAGGTCGCGGACCGTGCCGTACAGGTAGCGCTCGGGGCCGGACAGGTCGGCGGCGATGAGGCCGCCAACGGTGACCCCCGGTACCGGAGCGCTGATGGCCAGGCGTTGTCCGTGCGGGGCGAGGGCAGCCTGCACGGCGTCGAGCTGTGCTCCGGCCTGCACGTGCACCACGAGGTCGCCTGCGGAGTGCTCCAGCACGGCGTCCATTCGGCTGAGCTCGAGTCGGATGTTCACCGCGGGCGCGGGCACCCAGTCCACGGTCCGCCCGGCGCCCACCGGCAGCACGGTGGCCCCGGAGCTGCTCGCCCCCCGCAGCAGGTCCGCGACCTCCTCGGTGCTCGATGGCCGCACCGTGTCGGTCACGTCAGAACGCATCGGCCACGCCCGCCTGCACCAGGGGATGGGCCTGCGTACGCCTACCGGGTACCTCACCGCACAGCCGTGGGGTGGGAAAGACCTTGCCGGGGTTGGCGATGCCTTGCGGGTCGAACGCACACCGCACCTTCTGCATGGTGTCCAGGTCTTCGGCGGTGAACATCTTGGGCATGTGCTTGGCCTTGTCCGCGCCCACCCCGTGCTCACCGGTGATGGAGCCGCCGTGGCTCAGGCACAGGTCGAGGATGCCGCCGCTGACCTCCTCAGCGCGATCGGCCTCACCGGGGTTGCCGTCGTCGAACAGCACCAGTGGGTGCAGGTTGCCGTCGCCGGCGTGGAACACATTGGCCACCCGCACCCCCGCGTTGTCGGCGAGCTCGCGCATGGCGGTGAGCACCTCGGCCAACGCGGTGCGGGGGATCACGCCGTCCTGCACGATGTAGTCGGGGCTGATCCGGCCGACCGCGGCGAAGGCCGACTTGCGCCCCCGCCAGATTAACGCCCGCTCGGTGTCGTCCGCGGCGATCCGGATCTCGAAGGACCCGTTGTCCGCACAGTGCTGCTGCACGGCGGTGAAGGTGTGTTCCACCTCAGCGTCGGGACCGTCGAGCTCCACGACGAGCACCGCCCCTGCCCCGTCGGGATAGTTGCAGTGCACCGCCGCCTCAGCGGCCTCGATGGCCAGCGCGTCCATCATCTCGATCGCGGCGGGCACCACACCGGCGCTGATGATCGCCGACACCGCGGCACCGGCGGCGTCGGTAGATCTGAATCCGGCCAGCAGGGTCTGCACCGCCTCGGGTTTGCGCAACAGCCGAACGATAATTTTTGTGGTCACCCCCAGCGTTCCTTCGCTGCCCACGAACGCCCCGAGCAAGTCGTAACCAGGGGTGTCGCGGCAACGCCCACCCAGAGTGAGCAGCTCGCCGTCCGGAGTGACCACCTCCACACCGAGCACATGGTTGGTGGTGAAGCCGTACTTGAGGCAGTGCGCGCCCCCGGAATTCTCCGCGACGTTGCCGCCCACCGAGCACACCTGCTGACTCGACGGGTCCGGGGCGAAGTACCACCCCAGCGGGCCCGTCGCCTTGCTGACGTCCAGGTTGATCACCCCGGGCTCGACCACCGCCAGCTCGTTGTCCACGTCGATCTCCAGGATCCGGCGCATCTGCGAGGTCACGATGAGCACCCCCTCGGCGTGCGGCAACGCCCCGCCGGACAGGCCGGTGCCCGAGCCTCGCGCGACGAACGGCACCCCGAGCTCGGCGCACACCCGCACGCAGTGCTGCACCTGCCGAGCATCCTGGGGTAGCACCACCACCGCCGGGATCACGCGGTAGTGCGCGAGCCCGTCGCACTCGTAGGTGCACAGTTCGGCGGGATCGGTGATGACCGAGCGCTCGGACAGCTCCTCGCGGAACCGGCCGGCCAGCATGGCGGCGTCCACGGAATCAGGGCATCCGCGCGTAGGCCGGCAGGGTCAGGAACTCCGACAGCTTCTCGCCCAGCGCCATCTCGGTGAACAGAGATCGTCCCTGCTCGTAGCCGCCGTCGGTGTAGGCCTGCTCGCCCACGGTGTCCTTGATCTTGGCGAGCTCCTCGTCCACGGTCTTGTTCACCAACTCGGGAGTCACTGTCTGCCCTGGCTTGCCATCGACCCCGGCGAGCACCACGTCGTTGTAGCGCCACTGCCACACTTGGGTGCGGGAGATCTCCGCGGTGGCCGCGTCCTCCATCAGATTGAAGATGCCCACGGCGCCTTGCCCACGCAGCCACGCCGAGAGGTACTGGATACCCACGCTGACGGCGTTGCGCAGGCCGGCTTCGGTGGCCTCGCCGGGGGTGGAAGACACGTCGAGCAGTTGTGCGGCGGTGACGTGCACGTCTTCCCGCTTGTTGTCCAGCTGGTTGGGGCGGTCCCCGAGAACCTTGGTGAAGGCGTCAGTGCACAGGCCCACCATGTCCGGATGCGCGACCCAGGACCCGTCGAAGCCCGCCTTGGCCTCCCGGGTCTTGTCCTCGGTCACCTTCTTCGTGGCGTTGGCGTTGACCTCCTCGTCCTTGCGGCTGGGAATGAACGCGGCCATGCCACCGATGGCGTGTGCGCCGCGCTTGTGACAGGTCCGCACCAACAGCTCGGTGTAGGCCAGCATGAACGGGGCGGTCATGGTGACGGAATTGCGGTCGGGCAGCACCCAGTCCTTGCCGCGTTGGGCGAAGCACTTGATGGCGCTGAACAGGTAGTCCCAGCGACCGGCGTTGCAGCCGGCGGAGTGCTCGCGCAGCTCGTAAAGGATCTCCTCCATTTCGAACGCCGCCGGGAAAGTCTCGATGAGCACGGTGGCGCGGATGGTGCCGCGGGCGATGCCCACCGCCTGCTGGGCGGCGACGAACACCTCGTTCCACAGCCGGGCCTCGAGGTGGCTCTCCATCTTCGGCAGGTAGTAGTAGGGCCCCTTGCCTGCGTCGATTTGGCGCTGCCCGCAGTGCACCAGGTACATCGTGAAGTCGAACAGCGAGCCCGAGACCTCTTCGCCGTCCACCAGCACGTGCTTTTCCGGCAGGTGCC
>JALYVL010000214.1 GCA_030853285.1 Actinomycetota bacterium
ACTGACCAGCGACAACAGCCCGCTCTGCACCGCGTAGAGGAACGCCGCGTTCGCCGCTACGTCCAGCACCCCGGCGAGCAGCGCCAGCCGCAGCGGCACGCCGCTGGGCGCGCGTAGCTCGCCCGTGCCCACCGCGGCGACGAGCACCACCGCGGACGCCCCGATGCGTGAGGCCAACAGCGGCCACAGCCCCGTGCCGGAGGGCACCTGGTGCAGCAGCACAAAGTAGGCCGCGAAGGCACCACCGGAGCCCACCGTCAGCAGCGCCACCCGGCCGGTGAACGCCAGCTCGGCGCCCGCACCGTTCCTGCTGACCAGCACCACCGCCACCAGCGCCAGTACCGAACCGACGAGGGCCAGCACCGCCGGACGCTCGCCGAGCAGCATTCCCGCGGCCAACGGCAGCACCGCAACCAACAGCGCCGTGAGCGGAGAGACCACCGTCATCGGGCCCGCGGCCAGCGCCAGATAGAACCACCACACCGCCAGCCCGGCCACCACCCCGGCCAAGGCGCCCCAGAGCAAGGCGGAGACCTCGACCCGGCCGCCGACGAACGGGGCGATCAGCGCGACCAGCAGCACCGACAGCGGATACGACACCAGCACTACCCGCAGCGCCGCCACCCGGCGCGCCGCCACCCCCCCAACGAAGTCGCTGAGGCCGTAGCCCAGCGCCGCCACCAGGGCGAGAATTACCGCGCCCATCAGTGCAGTCCGAGCAACCGCTCGGGGGTGTCGTGCAATACCGCGCGCAGGAAGTCGTCCCCCAGGCGTTCATCCGCGGCCGCCCAGCCGGCGATGGCACGCAGCTGGGTGGCGTAGTCGTAGGGAATGTTCGGGAAATCCGTGCCCAACGCGATGCGGTCGGCGTGCTCGGCCAGCCGCGCCGTCCAGTCGGCCGGCAGGGGCGCCATCCGCAGGCTGAACGGGGTACCCACCATCGTGGTGTCCAGGTACACGCGCGGGAAGCGGGCCACCAGCTCCAGGGCCGCGTCGAACTCCGGCATCCCCGCGTGAGCCAGCACGGCGGTCAGTGTGGGATGAGCGGTGAGCACCTCGGCAAACACGTCCATCCCGGTGTGCGCCCCGGGGATCGGACCGTTTCCACAGTGAATCACCACAGGCACGCCCGCGTCGGCCAGCAGGCCCCACGCCTCGTCGAGCAATGCATCGCGGGGATCGAAGCCGCCGACCTGCACATGCATCTTGAACACCCGAGCCCCGGCGGCCAGTGCGGCGCGGACGTAGCCGGCCACTCCTGGTTCCGGGTACAGCGTCGCGGTGGGTACCGCAGCAGGCACCCGGGCGGCGAACTCCAGCACCCACTCGTTCAACCACGCGGCCATGCCCGGCTTGTGCGGGTAGACCAACGGGGCGAAGCGCAGCACACCCAGCTCCCGCAGCACGGCGAGGCGATCAGGTTCGGGCACCTTGTAGTGCACCGGCCACGCCGTACCGTAGTGCTGCTCGGCGTGGTCGAAATAGCCCCAGACCTTGTTCATCACCCGCTCGGGCAGGAAGTGCACGTGCAGGTCGACGACTCCGGACAAGCCCAGTCCGCGCACCCAGGCGGCAACGTCGGCGTCCGTGGCCGGCCCGCTCAGTGCATGCCCTTCACCCGGCGCCCCAGCTCACGGGTCACCTCGCGTTCCATGTCCCGCTTGGCCAGGTCCTGTCGCTTGTCGTGCGACTGCTTGCCCTTGGCCAGCGCCAGCTCCACCTTGACGTAGCCGTTCTCGAAGTACATCGACAGCGGCACCAGCGTGAGACTGCCTTCGCGGGTCTTGCCGATGAGCCGCTCGATCTCCGATTTGTGCAGCAGCATCTTGCGGGTGCGCCGCGGGGCGTGGTTGGTCCAGCTGCCCTGGGTGTACTCCGGGATGTGCAACCCGCGCAGCCAGATCTCGCCGTCGTCGACGGTGGCAAAGGCGTCGACCAGGGACGCCTTGCCGTCGCGGAGGCTCTTCACCTCGGTGCCGACCAGGATGAGCCCGGCCTCGAACACGTCCAAGATGGTGTAGTTGTGTCGCGCCTTTCGGTTGGTCGCGATGGCCTTCCGGCCCTTCTCCCTCATGCGACCAGACTACTGCCGGACGTACAGGCGCAGCGTGACGTAGGCCGTGACCGCCGACAAGCCGATGCCGACGATGGCCAGCACCGGCGCCACGTACAGCACGTCACTGGTGGTGACCTGCCCGATGATGTTGGAGGAATACAGATCCTTCAGCACGTTGTCCAGGAAGAAGGACTTGACGCCGAACAGCCCGGCGATGGCCAGCACCGAGCCGATGAGGCCCGCCACCACCGCCTCGAGCAGGAACGGCAGCTGGGTGTACCAGCGGGTGGCGCCGACCAGGCGCATGATGCTGACTTCCGTACGTCTGGTGAACGCCGCGATCTGGATCATGTTGGAGATCAACAGCAACGCGGCCAGCGCCTGGACCACGGCAATCGCGAACGCCGCGTTGCGCACCCCGCCGAGCACGGAGAACAGCCGCTGCACCAGCTGGGCCTGGTCCACCACGCGGTCGACGCCGGGACGCGTCCCGAAGGCCTGGTTGATCACGGCGAATCGTTTGGGGTCGTTCAGCTTCACCCGGAACGACGCAGGCAACGCCTCCGGTCGCGCCAGCTGCACCAGCTCGGGCTGCTGGGCGAACACCTTCTTGAAGCGGTCGTAGGCCTGGGCGCGGCTCTCGTAGTCCACCGACTGCACCCCGGGGAAGTTCTGCAGCTGGGTGCGCAGATCGGCACAGATGGGACCGGTGCACCCCGGGTCGTTCGTCGACACGTCGTTGGTCAGGAACACCGCGACCTCGACCCGGTCGAAGTAGATCTGCTCGGTCTTGTTGGTCATCTGCACCACCAGCAGACCGGCACCGAGCAGGCCCAGCGAGATCGCCGTCGTGATGATCATGGCGATGGTCATGGTGATGTTGCGACGAAGGCCGGTGAAGACCTCGCTGAGTATGAAACTGGCGCGCATCGGGTCGCGATCCTCCGGGAATCAGGTACGTAGCTGGGCGTTGGGGCGGCGCAGGGTCAGCGGCCTACCCCGTACACACCACGGGCCTCGTCCCGCACCACTTTGCCCAGTGAGAGCTCGATCACGCGGCGGCGCATCGAGTCGACGATGTGGTTGTCGTGCGTGGCCATCATCACCGTGGTGCCGGTGCGGTTGATCCGCTCCAGCAGCAACATGATGTCCTGGCTGGTGTCCGGGTCGAGGTTGCCGGTGGGCTCGTCGGCGAGCAGCAGCAATGGGCGGTTGACGAACGCCCTGGCGATGGCCACCCGCTGCTGCTCACCACCGGACAGCTCGGTGGGCAGCCGGTCGGCCTTGCCGGCCAGGCCCACCAGGTCCAGTACCTCGGGGACGACCTTCTTGATGGTGCTGCGTGGCTTGCCGATCACCTCGAGGGCGAACGCGACGTTGTCCGCGACATTCTTCTGCTGCAACAACCGGAAGTCCTGGAACACACAGCCGATTCGCTGGCGCAGCTTGGGCACCCGGCGGGCGGCGAGCTTGTTGACGTGGTAGTTGGCCACGTGGATGTCGCCCGAGGACGGCGCTTCCTCGCGCAGCAACATGCGCAGGAACGTCGACTTCCCGGAGCCGGAGGCGCCGATGAGGAACACGAACTCGCCCTTGTCCACCTCCATGCTCACGTCCTCCAAGGCAGGACGGGTGGAGGCTTTGTAAGACTTGGAGACCTTCTCGGCGCTGATCACGGGAGTTGAGTGTAACGATCAGCCGCGTGTGCCCGGCGTGGGTCAGGCCTGCGGCTCCCGCATGCGCCACCGGATCCCGGCCTCGAGGAACCCGTCGATGTCGCCGTCGAGCACCTTGGAGGGGTCGCCTA
>JALYVL010000215.1 GCA_030853285.1 Actinomycetota bacterium
GGGGTGGTGAGCGAGGCAGGCATGCGGCTGGGGAACCTGTTGCGCGTCGGCGCCCGCACTCCACGCGCCACGCTGCCGCCGCCGAGCCGGGTGTCAGCTCAGGAAGCGCTGCGGCTTGCCCCCGGACTGCGTGCCGACGGCTTGCGCGGCGCGCTGCTGCACTGGGACGGCCAGCTGGAGGACGATGCGCGTCTGGTCATCGGCTTGGCGCGCACCGCGGCGGGCTTCGGTGCCCGAGTACTCACCTATGTCGAGGCTCTGAGCGTGCACGCCGGCGGCGCCCGCGTGCGCGATGTCCGCGGCGGGGACGAGCTGGACATCCGGGCCCGCGCCGTGGTGCAGGCCACCGGGGTGTGGTCGGATCGACTGGCCGGCACGGTGAATCTGCGGCCGAGCAAGGGCGTGCACCTGGTGGTCTCCGCGGCCAGCCTGGGGGACCTCCGCGCCGCGCTGACCGTTCCCGTACCGGGAGCCTTCGGGCGCTTCGTCTTCGCGCTGCCCCAGCCCGACGGACTGGTCTACATCGGACTGACCGACGATCCGGTGCAGGAGATCTCCGAGGAGCCCGCGGCCGACGATGCGGACATCGACTTCCTGCTCGCGACGGTCAGCTCGGCCCTGGCAGTTCCGCTGACCCGGGCGGATGTGCTGGGCACCTTCGCCGGGCTGCGACCGCTGTTGGGCGCGGGCGGGTCCACTTCGGACTTGTCCCGCAAGCACACCGTGCTCGAGGACCCTTCCGGGGTGGTCACCGTAGTCGGAGGAAAGCTCACGACCTATCGCTTGATGGCCCGCGACGCTGTGGACGCCGCCGTGGCGCTGCGCGGGCTCGATGCGGGACCCTGCGTGAGCGAGCAACTCGGACTGGTGGGGGCGCTACCCCGCCCCGAGCTCGCCCGGATCGGCGGCCCGGCCCGGCTGGTGCGGAGGTACGGCGCGGAGGCGTCGGTCGTAGCCGGGTTGGGGTCATGCGAGCCGGTGATCGACGGCCATCCGTTGTTGCGCGCGGAGTTGCTGTTCGGGGTGCTGGCCGAGGGAGCGCTCTCCCTCGACGATCTGTTGGCGCGGCGCACGCGGCTGTCGTTGGTGCCCCCGTTGGCCCGTGCTGCCGCCCCGGTGGCCCAGGCGTTGTTGAACGACGGGCTCGAGCGGCTGCAGCGGTGACGGCGGTCACCGGCGTTTGATCCCGGCCCGTGGACGCCTACCCTGGTGCCGTGAGCGCACCATCCACCGTTGAAGATCCAGCGGTCCCCGAACGCGATGCCGACTCTTGGCCCGCCATGCTGACCTGGGCGGGCGACTCGATCGCGATGCTGGAGTCGGCCAGGGTGCAGATGACCAGTCGCGCCATCAAGGTGCACGGGCGCATCGTCGCCGGGCGGACGGACACGTTCGAGTCCTTCAGCGTCTCCTACGACCTGCTGCTCGACGAGCTGGGGGTCACCCGACGGCTGTCGATGCGCAGCACTGTGGCCCGTGGCGACCGTCAGGTGTCGCTCAGTCGCAATGGCGAAGGCCTGTGGCTCATCGACCACGGCCAGGGCCCGCGGAGCGCGGAGTTCGGTGGTGCCAAGGACGTCGACGTGGTGCTCAGCTCCCTGTTCGCGACGCTGCCCATCCGCAGGCTCGGGCTGCACGAGCAGTACCGGGATGAGGCAGTGACCATGGTGGCGGTGAGTTTGCCGGAGCTCACCGTGCAACCGGTCGAGTACACCTTCAGCAGCTCGCGGACGGGTATCGAGGTCGCCTCGCCCGGGGGTACCGCGCTGATCGCCGTCGACGAGGACGGTTTCGCGTTGGACTACGCGGGTATCACCCACCGCATCTGATCGGCCTCGCGGACGAACCTCGACATATTGGGGTCCCGCGGCCCTCGGAGACAACAGTTTGTCGAACTTCGCTGGCGTCATCGGGTCACGCCGAGGGCTTATGCCAGCTGGGCGATGAGCTCGTCCGGTACGGAGAGGATCTGGCGGGCGGTGGCGTAGATCATCGTCCACCCCTGCGCGGTGAGCCAGTTGTGCCGCTCGCGGTAGCCCTGCAGTGCTTGACTCCGGGTGATGACGCCACCTTGGGTGCGGACAACATCGGCGGTGGCGCGATCCATGGTTGAACTGTGCGGCAGGCCCCGGTTTGTCGAGCTGGCGCAAAGGCGTACCTGTGGACAAATGTGTCAGTGTGGACAACGCTCTCGCAGCCGCCAGGGTTCAGCTGATCGCCGCGGCCACCCGCAGCACGCCGCGTTCCTCCAGCTTGATGCCGGCCACCTGCACTCCGATCGGCAGCCCCTCCACCCCGCGCGCGGGCACGCTCACCGCAGGCACCCCGAGCAGGTTGAACGGCGCGCACAGTCGCAGCAGCTCTGCCCGCACATCTGCACCGTCTACTGTGGACTCACCGAGAGGAGTCGCGCGCAGCGGTGCGGTGGCCAGCAGCAGTGCGTCCAAGCCGTAGGTCCGCCGCAGCGTGGCCAAGGTGCTCCTCCGTAGCCGCTGCACCGTGCCCAGCGCGCTCAGGTACTCATAGGCGCTGCGCCCTGCCTGTGCCACGAGACGTTCGGCGGTCGACGGCTGGAAGTCGCCGGGCCGCTCGCTCAGTGCCGCCGCGTGGATGGCGTACGCCTCCGAGCCGACGATGACGCCGTACGTTGCCGCGAGCTCCTCCACGTCCGGTACCTCGATCTCCACCACATCGGCACCGGCTCGACGCAACGCCTCAGCCGCGGCGGCGACTGCTGCGCCGATGTCCAGGTCGCGAACCTGCCACAACGAGCCCTGGGGCAGCCCGATCCGCAGCCCCTGCACCCCCGGCTCTTGGATCCCGCCGCCCGTGCCCTCGGCGCCGCGGGCCAGCACGTCCCACGCGACGGAAGCGCCGTGCACATCCGCGGTGAGCACGCCGACGTGGTCCAGCGTCGTGGACAGCGGGAACACGCCGTCGGTGGGCACCGCGCCGAGCGTCGGCTTCAACCCCACCACCCCGCAGAGCGCGGCGGGCACCCGCACGCTGCACCCGGTGTCGGTGCCGACGGCCAGAGCCACCGCGCCCAGCGCCACCAAAGCCGCTGAACCCGAGGATGATCCACCGGTGATACGCCCGGCATCCCACGGATTGGCCGCCGGCCCGTCGACACTGACATCCCCGGTGGGCCCGTAGGCGAACTCATGGCAGTGGCTCTTGGCGACGACGATGGCCCCCGCCGCTCGAAGCCGAGCCACCACCTCGGCATCGGCCAAAGCCGGCGCGGCGTCTGCGAACACCGCGCTGCCACACCGGGTTGGCATCCCCGCGACGTCGATGTTGTCCTTCACCGCGATGGCCACCCCGTGCAGCGGCCCACGCCACGCGCCGGAGCCGATCTCCGCTGTCGCGGTGTGCGCCTGGGCAAGGGCCCCCGAGTCGTCACGGCCGACGACCAAGTTTCCCGCGCCGTCCAGCGTGCTCAGCACGCGCTCGATGTGCTGCACCGGAGTGAGCGTCCCGGAGCGCAGGTCCATGGCCAGTTCGCGCAGATCCATGCCGGCCATCCTGCCCCGTGGCCGTCACAAGATTCGGAGTGCACCCCCGGCGCGGCCCGCCTGGCGCAACCGGGCCATGACCTCGGACGAGGCGAAGTCCACTCCGGTGATCGAGTGCCGCACCAGCGTGTCCAGCCGCACCCGCGCGCGGTAGCCCTCGTCGATCACGTCCGCCACCGAACTGCTCGATCGCAACGACTCCCGCGCCGCAGACAAACGCGCTGTCGCGTCATCGATTGCCTCCAGCAATGCCGCGTCGTTGGCCTCGCACATGGCCCGCACCAGCTCGGGGCGGGTGTTGGCAACCCTGGTGCCGTCGCGGAACGACCCCGCTGCCAGGCTC
>JALYVL010000216.1 GCA_030853285.1 Actinomycetota bacterium
GTCCTGTGGTGGGACCACTGCTGTGGGACCCCGCCGACACCGAGCTGGTGTCGCCGCCCGGGGAGCAGCCGTTGGTGCTGGTATCGCCGTCGACTGCGGTGGGGGGCACGCTGGGGATGCTCGACGCCGCGCTGAGCGGGTTGACCGGTGTCCGGATGGCCGCGACCGTGCTGGCCCCGCCGGACGACGGGGCAGCCCTTCCGTCCTGGGCTGCGGTGGGAGCGGGGCGCCAGGACCGATTGCTCACCCAGGCGCGGGTGGCGGTCATCGGGGGCGGCCACGGAATGCTGGCGAAGTGCCTGGCTGCGGGGGTGCCCGCGGTGGTGCTGCCCGGCGGCGGCGACCAGTGGGAGCTGGCCAACCGCGCCGCGCGGCAGGGTTCAGCAGTGATTGTCCGACCGTTGAGCCCCGAGGCGTTGAATGCCGCGGTGCACCAGGTGCTCGAAGACCCAGGGTTTGCGAACTCAGCCGCTCGTGCGGCGGAAAGCCTGGACACGGTCACCGCCGACCCCGTGGTGGTGTGCCGAGAAGCGGCGTTGAGATGAAACCGCCGGTTCAGCGCTTCCGGTTGTTGTAGAGGCGGTACACGGCCGCGCCGAGGGCGGCGACGAGAACGGCCAGCACGACAATGGTCCACACCGGACCGGAGAGTCCGGGGATCTCGTTGCCATTCACGGCGCCACCGCGGCCCCGCCGGAGAAGCCAGCGCGGGCACTGGCGTAGGACTGCCCCCGCAGCCGGGTGATGAGCTCGTACTGCTGCAGCCCGACCGGCGTCGCGTCCACCGGGGCGAACCGAACCACGGGATCGGTGCTAGCAGCATCAAGGGGCCCGGTGAGTTGTAGCCGACCGAAAGGTGTCCATTCGCCGGTCGGCGTTGCGTGGGCAAGCGTCAAGACGATGGGCGAGATCGTGGCCTGCTCGGCCAGGTGCTCTGGATCTGCGCCGGGCGGTGCGTCCGGAGTAGGAGTTGCTGCGAAGAGCAGTGGGCCGTTTGCGCTGCGGAGCGGCAAGAGCGTGGTCATCGGTCCGGCCAGCAGCGCCCGGCGCGGGGTCAGCACGAATCGCCCTGCCCGGCTGAGGCCGGTGCCTGCAAACAGCAGGTCGCATAGTTTTCCCTGGTAGTGCCAACGCAGAGCCAGGCCCTGGATGTCGGGCAGCGCTGCGCCAAGGCCGACGGCACGGGAAAGCCTTGCTTCGCAGACGAACTCGTCCGCATCATCCACCCACGGCACTCCCGTTGGCTGGCTCTGCCCGTCGGTCCGCAGCACCCCCGTGAGCAAACCGCCCTTGGGGTGCAATGGTTTTGATCCGCGTACGGCGGCTGTTACCCGAAATGCTTCGCTCAGCAGCCGTCCGCCCACGGTGGCGGAGCGGGTCGCCAGGGACGTGGACCAGTGCATCACTTGGCCACCGTAGCCCGCGCCGCGTTGGTGTTGCCGAGGTCGTCCCTGGCGACCTCTACGGTGAGGGGATGCGTTTGACGGAGTTCCGGGGACTGGTGCTGGCCGAGTTCGGGCAGGCGCGAGGCGACATGCTGGTCGCCGACCACGTCGTGGGTGCCCTGGGCGGGCAGACGGCGGCCCAGGCGCTCGAGACGGGAGTGGACCCGCGGGAGGTCTGGCGAGCGTTGTGCACGGAGTTCGACGTTCCCCCCGTCCGTCAGTAGGAATGCCCGTGATCTCCTCGGTGCGGGTGGTCCCGCTCCAGTAGGGCGCATTATTCGAGGTGTCACCCGGCGTGTCGGCTCGGCGGTAGCACACTCGAACACGTGTTCCCCTACACTGGGCAGTGTTCGACCTACGTTGTCCCCAACCCCGGGGTCTGTCCACAACCCAGGTCGTTCCGGCTAAGTTGTCGGTCCCCGGTCCTACCGTTGTCACCGACCCGAACAGCGCACCAAGAGGAGATGACGACGATGGCTCAAGCACCCGATCGCGACAAGGCGCTCGATCTGGCACTCGCCCAGATCGACAAGAACTTCGGTAAGGGATCGGTGATGCGCCTCGGTGACGAGGTGCGCGTGCCGATCGCGGTGATCCCCACCGGCTCCATCTCGCTGGATGTGGCGCTCGGCATCGGCGGGCTTCCCCGTGGTCGGGTGGTCGAGATCTACGGACCGGAGTCCTCGGGGAAGACGACGGTGGCGCTGCACGCGGTTGCGCAGGCGCAGAAGGCCGGGGGTATCGCGGCGTTCATCGACGCCGAGCATGCCCTGGACCCGGACTATGCGCAGAAGCTCGGTGTGGACACCGATGCACTGCTGGTGTCCCAGCCGGACACCGGTGAGCAGGCGCTGGAGATTGCCGACATGCTGATCCGCTCCGGCGCACTGGACATCCTGGTCATCGACTCGGTGGCGGCCCTGGTTCCGCGTGCGGAGATCGAGGGAGAAATGGGCGACAGCCACGTCGGGCTGCAGGCGCGGCTGATGAGCCAGGCGCTGCGCAAGATGACGGGGGCGATGAGCAACTCCGGTACCACCGTCATCTTCATCAACCAGTTGCGCGAAAAAATCGGAGTCATGTTCGGATCTCCCGAGACGACCACCGGGGGCAAGGCGCTGAAGTTCTACGCCTCGGTGCGCTTGGACATTCGGCGTATCGAGACGCTGAAGGACGGCACCGACGCGGTGGGTAACCGCACTCGCGTCAAGGTGGTCAAGAACAAGGTCGCCCCGCCGTTCAAGCAGGCGGAGTTCGATATTCTTTACGGCCATGGCATCAGCCGGGAAGGTTCGCTGATCGACATGGGCGTCGAGCACGGCTTCGTGCGCAAGTCCGGGGCCTGGTACACCTACGAGGGCGACCAACTGGGGCAGGGCAAGGAGAATGCACGCAAGTTCCTCCTCGAGAACCCCGATGTGGGCACCGACATCGAGAAGAAGGTCAAGGAAAAGCTCGGTATCGGTGCGGTGCTCACTGCGGATGACGTGGTACCTGCGCCGGTCGACTTCTGATACTGATGGCCGAGGACGAGGTGCGCGAGGCGTGTCTCCAACTGTTGGCGGTTCGGCCGCGCAGCCGCGCGGAACTCGGCCAACGTCTACGCCGCAAGGGGTACGAGCCGGCGCAGATTGAACCGGTGCTGGACCGGCTCACCCAGGTGGAACTGATCGACGACGCTGCATTCGCCCAGAGCTGGGTGCAGTCGCGGCACACGTATTCCGGCAAGGGGCGGCGGGCGCTGGCGGCGGAGCTCCGTCTGAAAGGTGTGGACGACGCGGTCGCCGCCGCGGCGCTGGCGCATGTGGACGACGCCTCCGAAGAGCAACGGGCTCACGAGCTGGTACGCAAGCGGATGCGGACCATGCCGGTCGGGCCGGGCGCGCAGTACGAAGCGGTGAACCTTCGCAAACTGGTCGCGATGCTCGCTCGGCGAGGGTACCGGCATGAGATGGCGCTGCGGGTGGTGCGCGAGGAGATTGCCCACCGGGGCGCCGACACGGCGAGATGACCGATGTCGGTCCGTAGGCTAGGGGTATGGCGGTCGTCGGGGCAAAGCAAAGTATTGGGCGCGGTTGGCGCGTCGCGCTTCTCGGGCTTGGTCTCCTGGTGTTGTTGCAGCAGGTAGTTTTCGGTGGCCCGATGGTCAGCCTTGATCATGCTGTGCGCGGTTGGGTTCACCGGACGCGACAGCCGGTGATCGGCCCATTGGCCCAGGTGGTGGCCGACCTGGCGAACCCGCCGCTGGTCATTGTGGGGATGCTGCTGGGGACGGTACTGGTCGCCGCGCGGCGGCAGTCGTGGCGACCGTTCGTCACCGGCGTCATTGCGGCCGTCATTCTTTCCGTGGTGGTATTGGCGCTCAAGCACGTTGTGGGCCGTCGTGGACCGGCCGGCGACGG
>JALYVL010000217.1 GCA_030853285.1 Actinomycetota bacterium
CCGTGCCCCAGCGGGTACCGCCGCGTCGGGCCCCCGCCCCGTGGACGCAACAGCAGCGGGCGGTCCGCGCCCAGCGACAGAATCGCGACCATGGTGTCCTCGGTCTTGCTGCGGCCGATTCTGTCGCCGTGCCACGCGACACCGTCCGCACCGTCACGGTAGAAGCAAAGCCCGGCCGTGGTGAACGGCTCACCGAGCTCCACCGCGTAGTGGTCGCACAATCTCGTCCGTGCCGTGACCAGCAGGGGCTCGGGCAGCGCGGCGCCGGCACCGTAGAAGCGCACCAACCGGGGGACATCGACCACGCGGTCATACATCGTCCTACGCTCCGCCCGCCACGGCACCGTGGCGACCAGCCGGGTGAACAGCTCGTCGGAGCCGGTCAACCACCCCCTGCGCAGGTCTACCCAGGCACCATCGCTCAACTCGGTACGGGTGAGCGCATCCGCCAGCTCACCGAAGTACGGGCCGTCCGCGGTGACGTCGAACAGCGACGGCTGCAGTGCGCTCGTCATCGTGCCAGGGTATCACCCGATCGAACAAGTGTTCCCCTACGCCGGCGCGACGCTTTCGGGTGATGCCGCCCGCCGTCCCATGAAACCGAAAAGGCGGTCGAGCGCGGGGGCGTTCGCAGCCACGTCGATCATCGGGCCGAAGGGCTTGCCCTCGCCGCGAAACTGTTCGGGCAACGTCGCGCGCGCTCGTTCCAGCGTCACCTCGAGCTCTTCCTCGCTGAAGGGCACCGTCTGACCGGTCGCCACGGCCAAGTCACAGCCATGAGTCACATACTCCATGAGGGTCATGTTCAGCACCATCTGAGCGGGCATGTCAGGTCCCACGAGTGAGACCGTGCGGTCGACGCCACCGGCCCGCCACCCCGCGACCAACTCGGCGGCGGACGCCTGGAACTCGGCCACCGCGTCGGTGCTGACGAAGCTCGCGGCATCGCCTTCGAACGGTTGGCCGTTTGCCGCCGCGGCGAACACCTGGCTCCAACCGACGATGTGGTTCACCAATGCCTGAACGGCGTAGTCCGGACACGGCGTCGGCGCAGTCAGTTGCTCTGCGCGAACGCCGGCAAGCAGCACGCCGTCCTTGGCGAGCACGCTTTCCACGATGTCGATGTCGCCCATGGTTCCTCCAGTTGGCTACTCGGACCTTAGTCCGCGCTAGCCGTCTTGCGGCGTGTCCGGGAGGCGGAAGGCCTCGGCACCGCCGAGCTCGCTGTCCGCGCTCTACCCTCGCAGCATGGAAGAACTGGTGGTGCTGCTGGACGAAACCGGGCGCGAGATCGGCACCATGCCCAAGAGCCAGGTGCACACCGCCCACACTCCCCTGCACCGGGCGTTCTCGTGTTACGTCTTCGGCCCCTCCGGCGATCTGCTGGTCACCCAACGAGCCTTGGACAAGCCGACGTTTCCGGGGGTGTGGACCAACACGGTGTGTGGTCATCCCGCGCCCGGCGAGGACGACCGCGCGGCGATCACCCGACGCGCCGCGCACGAGCTGGGGCTGGTAACTACGGCCATCACGCTGGTCCTGCCTCATTTCCGCTACCGCGCCGAGTTCGACGGGGTGGTCGAGAACGAGATCTGCCCGGTCTACCTCGCCCGCACCGTCGGTACCCCGCGGGCCCGCGCCGACGAGGTGAACGACTACGCCTGGCTGAGCTGGGGTGTCTGGCGCCACGAGCTGGAGGCGAACCCGCTGCGGTACTCAGCGTGGAGCAGGGAGCAGGTGGCGCAGCTCGACGAAACCGATGCCGTAGCCGTCTACCTCAAGGCATCGAATGATGTTGACGTCGAGTTCAACTAGTGCTCTGATGAGACGTCCGCCACACGAGCCGTTGATCAAGGGGTAACCATGGTCGAGACCGCCACCGAGCCAGCACCGCGGAACCAGCCTCCGGCAAGCGGCATGGGCCGTCTCTGGGACCGCCAGCTGACCAGCTATCCCGACACCCGCCGGCGGTTCGTCTACCTCGGCATCACCGTACTGGCCACGGTCATCTTGTACTACGAGTTGTACATCCAGGGCGCGGTGGCCACGAAGATCATCGCCTACTTCGGGATGACCTTCACCCAGTTCGTCTTCATCTCCGTGGTCGGGAACCTGGTCGGCGCCTTCGCCTCGCTCGCCGCCGGGCTGGCGGACCGCTGGGGACGGGCGAACCTGACCGTGATCGGGCTGTTCATCACCGGGATCATCACCTTGCTCGGACTGCCGAGTGCGCCGAACACGCTGACATTTGCGGTGCTCTTCGCGGTGCTGTCCATTGTGGAGGGCATGATTCTGGTCGCTACCCCCGCGCTGGTCCGGGACTTCTCGCCGCAGTTGGGACGCGCCTCCGCGATGGGGTTCTGGACCTTCGGACCGGTCCTGGGCAGCCTGGTCGTGACGGTGGTATCGAGCAACACCCTCGACGCCCACCCCGATTGGCAGTTCCAGTTCCGCGTGTGTGGCATCGCCGGGATCATCGTCGCCGTCATCGCGCTCATCGGCTTGCGTGAGCTGTCCCCGCGCCTGCGCGATCAGCTGATGGTCAGCCTGCGCGATCGCACGCTCATCGAGGCCCGCGCCAAAGGGCTGGACCTCGCCCAGGCGATGCGGGGTCACTGGCGGCAGATGTTGCGCTTCGACATCCTCGGCTCGGCGTTCGCCATCAGCGTTTTCCTGCTCTTCTACTACATCGCGGTCGGGTTCTTCGTCGTCTACTTCGCCACCGTCTTCGGGTACTCCGAGGCGCGAGCGAACGGTCTGGCGAACTGGTACTGGATCGCCAACGCAATCGCGCTGGTCACCAGCGGGTTCCTCTCCGACAAGCTCGGCGTACGCAAGCCATTCATGATCGTCGGTGCGGTGATCAGTCTGGTCGGCACCGGGATCTTCGCCACCTTGGCCACCAAGCCGGACACTTCGTATTACACGTTCGCCGTGGTGCTCGTCATCAGCGCGGCCGGCGGCGGACTGGCCTACTGCGCGTGGATGGCGAACTTCACCGAGACCGTCGAGCGGCACAACCCGGCGGCCACCGCGACCGGGTTGGCCGTGTGGGGGTGGACCATTCGCATCGTGGTCACGGTGGCGCTGGCCGTGCTCACCCTGGTGGTGCCCGCCACGTCTGCGCTGATCGACCAGGGCCCGCGCGTCTCGGAGATCGCAGCCAAGTACCCCGAGCAGATCAAAACTGCCACGGCGATCTCTCCGCCCACGCTCGCAGCACTGAAGAAAAACCCGACCGACCCCGCCGCCGGCCTCGCGGCAGTTCAACAGTTGATCAAGGCGGGCGTAGCTGCCAACCCGGCGGCCGCAGTGGGGCGGCTCACCCAGCTGGGGACGCAGCCGATCCCCGCCGCAGACCAAGAGTACCTGGCCGAGCATGCCGCCACCGTCACCCAGGCGAAGGTGGACAACCCGCACCAGTGGCAGACCTGGTGGTGGGTGTGCTTCCTCGGTCAGCTGGTCTTCATCCCGTTCGTCTTCATCACCGCGGGCCGGTGGAGCCCACGCAAGGCAAGGGAGGACGCCGAGCAGCACGAGGCAATGATCCAGGAGGAGATGGCGAAGCTCGAGCGCGTCGGCTGACGCCGGTGCGCCCACCGTCGTGCCGCTGACGTCGAACAGCGCACCCGGACTCAGGACGAGACGGGCAGGTCGAGGAGTTCGGCGAGCCGGGCGCGATGGGCGTAGGCAGTGCCCAACGCCAGTTGGTCGCTCTTGGCGCGCTTGAGGTACAGGTGCGCGGGGTACTCCCACGTCATGCCGATTCCACCGTGCAGCTGAACGCACTCCTCGGCCGCGTGCACGGCCACGTCGCTGCAGTAGGCCTGGGCC
>JALYVL010000218.1 GCA_030853285.1 Actinomycetota bacterium
TGGGGTACGGCACCGGCGCCATCATGGCCGTGCCTGCGCAGGACGGGCGCGACTGGGAGTTCGCCACCGCGTTCGGGTTGGACATCGTGCGCACGGTGGCTCCTCCCGAGGGCTTCGAGGGCGGCGGGTTCACCGGCGACGGGGTGGCCATCAACTCCAAATTCCTCAACGGCATGACGGTGGACGAGGCGAAGGCGGCGATCATCCCGTGGCTGACCGAGCGCGAACTCGGCCGCGGCACCGTGCAGTACAAGCTGCGCGACTGGTTGTTCGCCCGTCAGCGGTACTGGGGCGAGCCGTTTCCCATCGTGTTCGACGACGGCGGCCTTCCGCTGGCGCTGCCGGATGCCGAGCTTCCCGTCGAGCTGCCCGAGGTCGACGACTACGCCCCGGTCAGCTTCGACCCCGAGGACGGGGATTCCGAGCCGTCTCCCCCGCTGGCCAAGGCCACCGACTGGGTGAACGTCGAGCTGGATCTCGGCGACGGCTTGCGGCACTACCGCCGCGACGCGAACGTGATGCCGCAGTGGGCAGGCAGCTCCTGGTACGAGCTGCGCTACATCGACCCCACCAACACCGAGACCTTCTGCGCGCCGGAGAACGAAGCGTATTGGATGGGTCCGCGTCCTGAGCTGCACGGCCCCGACGACCCCGGTGGCCTGGACCTCTACGTCGGCGGGGTGGAACATGCTGTGCTGCACCTGTTGTACAGCCGTTTCTGGCACAAGGTGCTCTACGACCTGGGCCACGTCAGCTCGCTAGAGCCTTATCGACGTCTCTACAACCAAGGCTATATTCAGGCATACGCCTATACAGACGCCCGCGGACGCTACGTACCGGCGGAAGAAGTGTCCGAATCCGGCGGCAGATGGTTCTACGACGGTGCGGAGGTGGCGCGCGAGTACGGGAAGATGGGCAAGAGCCTGAAAAACTCCGTGTCCCCCGACGAGATGTGCGCGGCCTACGGCGCGGACACCCTCCGGGTGTACGAGATGTCCATGGGGCCGCTGGACATGTCGCGGCCCTGGGCCACCAAGGACGTCGTCGGGGCGCACCGCTTCCTGCAACGCCTGTGGCGGGCGGTGGTGGACGAGTCGACGGGCGCCGTGCGGGTGTCCGAGGATGCGCCGTCCGAGGACACCGTGCGGCTGTTGAATCGCACCATCGCGGGCGTCACCGAGGACTACGCCGCGCTGCGCAACAACACCGCGGCGGCCAAGCTGATCGAGCTGACCAACCACCTCACCAAGAGCTACCCGGGCGGCGCGCCGCGATCGGTGGCCGAACCGCTGGTGCTGATGGTGGCTCCGTTGGCTCCGCACATCGCCGAAGAGCTCTGGCAGCGTTTGGGCCACGATCGTGCTGAGGGAGGCGGCTCGCTGGCGCACGGGCCGTTTCCTATGGCCGAGGAGCGTTGGCTGACCGCGGACACCCTGGACTACCCGGTGCAGGTGGGCGGCAAGGTGCGCGCCGTGATCACCATGCCCGCGGACGCCGACCGGGACGCGGTGCTCGCTGCGGCGCTGGCGGAGGAGAAGATCGCTGTACTGGTGGACGGTCACGAGCCGCGCAAAGTGGTCTTCGTGCCCGGGCGGCTGATCAACCTCGTGCTCTAGCGCACGGCCGGACGCAGCACCAGCTCGGTGAGGTGCGCGTCGGCCGGCGCCTGCACGGCCGTCAACACTGCCGCAGCGACCGACTCGACGGTGAGGTACTGGTCCGCCTCGTACTCGCCGCCCTCGGCTGTGCGAACCCGGCGCTGCATGTCGGTGTCGATGCGCCCGGGGTGCACCGAGGTGACCCGCAGCGCGGTCTCCTCCGCGCGCAGGGAGTCCGCCAACGCGCGCAACGCGAACTTGCTCGCCGCGTAGGCGCCCCAGCCGGGACGCGCCGTGAAGCCCGCACCGGAGTTGATCATCACTATGTGGCCCCTCGCCGTGCGGAGCGCAGGCAGCAACAGCCGAGTGAGCTCGGCGACCGCCACCACGTTGATGTCGAAGGTGCTGCGCCACAACTGTGTTGTGCTGTCCGCGATGGTGCCGATGTCGCCGACGCCTGCGGAATGCACCAACACCTCCAGCCGCTCGATGTCCGCGCACGCCACGGCGAGTGCCGCGTCGTCGGTAATCTCGACCTGCCATGGGCGTGCACCGGGCAGCTCGGCGGCAAGACGGTCCAGGGCCGCGGCGTCACGCCCGCCGAGCAGCACATCGTGGGTGGCGCTCAGCGCGCGGGCGATCGCCGCGCCGACTCCTTTGCTGGCGCCGGTGACCAGCGCAGTGGGGCGGGTTTCGGTTGGCATGAGGTCAACGCTACCGACGGTCCTTGCCCGATGGCAGGATCACCGGACATGAGGGCCAGGCGCTGGGTCACCCACCCCGGCTGCACCGCGGCCGGTCTCGCGCTGCTGTTTCTCGCGCTGGAACTGCTGGGCCTGCACCCCGCGGCTCGCGTCCTCGGCGCCGTGGTCACTGCGACCACGGTCGGCCCGGTGCTGGCGGTGCTGCTGGTGTCCCCGCCACTGCCCAAGATGCACGCACGATCGTTGCTCACCGAGCGGCTGGCCTGGCTGTGGAAGTTCGCGGTCGGCACCTTCGTGCTCTGCACGGCCGGCGTGCTCAGTGTGTACTTTGCACACGAGTTCAGCAGGCAGGACGCGACCGTCGACCCGGAGACCCGGCTGGTCACCGCGGCGGTGGAGGTGGGCTCGGCGGCGGCCGTGCTCGGTGCATTCGTCTTCTTGGTGTGGGTGGTGATCGATCTCGGCCGCCTCGGCGCCCAGAGCCGAGTAGCGGCGGTCACTGTGGCGCTGCGCAAGCTGAGGCTTCCCACGAGCGGGTGGCTGGGCCGGTGGTGCGCATTCGTGACCAAGCCGTGGTGGGCCCTGCTGGTGCTCGCGGTGGTGCTCGGGCCCGGGCTGCAGCTGATGGTCGATCTCGGCGAGTAAACCCGGTGGGTACGGCATAGGCTGACGCCATGAGCGAACACACATATCAGATCACCGAAATCGTCGGTACCTCGCCGGACGGCGTGGACGCCGCGATCCGCAACGGCATCGCCAGGGCTTCGCAGACGGTGCGCAATCTCGGCTGGTTCGAGGTCGGCCAGATCCGCGGCGAGGTCGTCGACGGGCAGATCGCGCACGTACAGGTGCAGATGAAGGTCGGTTTTCGCTTGGACGACAAGCAGGGCTGACCCGCCGCAGGTTGGGCGAAAGCCGCATTCACTCAGCGATCTTGAGCGAGTGCGGCTTTCGCCCAGCACTTCGCCCAACGCGGAGCAACCGCGAGCGCCGTGCCGCGGTCAGCGGGACGTATGCGTCCTTGCGGCGGTCGTGCCACCACACGCCGTCACCGGGCATCGGCAGCCCCTTGGCCTGCAGCGGCGCGGTGTCCAACCGGTAGGCGATGGTCGTCGGGATCCCGTCCACCACGTGCACGAGGTCCGGGCGCAGGCCGGGTTCCAGGGTGCGCAACGCCGCGGTGACGTCCTGCCCGGTGATCTCCCGGCTGGGCTGCACCGTCAGTGCCGCAACGGCATAAACCTCGCCGTCCATCGGCGACGGCACGCCGTAGGTGACTATTTGGTCCACCCCCCAGACGTCGTCCAGCACGTACTGCATCGGTTGGTTGAACACCACACCGTGCGCGGTGTGCAGCAGAGTGGAGAGGTTGTCGACCAGCCAATGGTCGCCGTCGGCGTCTATCCAGAACAGGTCGCCCGTTGCATGCCAGGCGTCCTCGCGGGCGAAGACCCCGCGCAGCGGGCTGCCGATCACCGCGTCCAGCGCATTGTCCGCTCGGGCCAGCAGCATGC
>JALYVL010000219.1 GCA_030853285.1 Actinomycetota bacterium
GCATCAGCCAGACCCGCAGCCCGACCACCAGGGGCGGCCCGATCAGCAGCAGCGAGACAGCCAGACACGTGGCCGTCCACGCGGTCTGCAGCAGCGCGGGACCGCGTTCGAACATCAACCAGGCGTAGGTCGTCGTCCACAGGTAGAACTGGATCAGCGGGGTCGTGGGTGTCTCCGTCGCGACGTACCCAACCGAGATGACGACCTGAATGAGCACCACCACGATGTGGAACAGGCTGCGCGGTGCCGCATCGCCGACGCCCGCGGCCAGCGCCAGACCGAGAATCAAGGCGAGGGTCGCCATGGCGAACACCACGCCGTCCCCGGCCTCAGCGCCGTGCGGCAGGAGAACGTAGACGAACGCAACGAGTGCGCCGCTCGAGTACAGGATTCCGGTTGTGCGTGCCAGCCATCGGCCTGAGAACCCGAATCGACGATCATCCGTGAGGGTGCCGGTTGTCACGACGGCCTCCTCTCGACGCTCGCGACGCGTCATCGAGGGGTGTGCCACCGCTTCCACGATCAGGTGCACAGGCCAGGACTCCCGGATGGGTGATCCGCGTCACATTCGCCGTTTCGATCACATGGTAAGCGCACCCTTTGTTCGAGCGTTAGTAGTACGTCCCGCACCAGGGCAGCTGTGGTGTCGCGAACAAGACGTCGGCTCTGGCCACTGCCTCCGCGCCGCCAAGCACTCGGCCCGCGGCCGCCAACGCCGAGAAGCGCGTTCCGCCGAGATAGGCGGCTGCGAGGTCGGCGACGCTGCAGCGCAGCTCGGCGGGTGCCTCCGTACGCTCGATGCCGTCCACGCCGATCCGATAGCTGCCGGAGTTCTCCGGCAAGAGGTCGTCGGTCACCTCGAGGACCACCGGGTCTCCTGATGCGTAGCTCCGGGCGGCCAGGGCCGCAGGAACATCGAGCAGTCGAAGCCACGTCTCGTCCTCGACCGCGGAGAGGACAGCAGCGCGGGGGTCGGTAAGTGCCAGCGGCAGCGTCGTGTCCAACGGTCGCTTGGGGGCCACGATCCGCTCCGCCAGGTCGATCCCAAAAGCGGCCTGCCACAAGGCCAGTTCCACGCCTTCGTCGGCTGCGACCAGATCGAGCACCGTGATCACGGCGCGATGGGGGTCGTCCCAGGAGTCGCGGTCGGCTGTGGTGTAGCTCAGGAATCCGTCGATTCGCCCGGCGGCATCCACGGTGCACAGGGTCCACAGCGGCTGATCGCGGTCGAGCAGTTGCGCAGTCTGCGAGGCCCACCACCACGAGGGACGGTCAATAGTGCCTGGCCGCGCACTGCGAATCCGCTCGTAGGTACCGGGCAGCTCCCGCCCCGCGTCCGCGGCGGTGAGCATGCGTAGCTCCCGTTCGGCTGCTGCGCCTACCCGCATCGTGGCCCGTCGCCGGTACACACTGACCGTGGCGTAACTGCTGGCCACGCCGTAACCGAAGCGGGAGTAGATAGTCGCCTCGGTGGCCCGCAGTGCGGCCACGACAGTACCTCGATCACGGGTGGTGGCGAGCTGCTCGTGCATGAGCGCTCGCAGGTAACCGCGGCGCCTGCGGTCGGCCCGTACGCCCACACTGCTCACTGCGGCCGCCTGCACCGTTCCTCCGGGAACGGACAACTGCACCTCGAACGACCGGGCGACCCCCCCGACACTGCCGTCGTCCTCGATGATTCCCTGCACCAGGCTGCCCTGATACGTCGGGAGGGAGCGTTCCCACATCTGGTCGCTGACGGGACCGACCAGATACGCGCCCCCGAATACTTCGGCAGCGTCCCGGTGACGGTCCTCAGGAAGCACATGCACCGTGGGCGCGGGATTCAGGGCCGACTCACCTGGTACGTGCCGTTGTCGTCGGTGATGGTGACCTTGACATCAGTGTCCTTGCCATCGATCGTCGCCTTGCAGGTGAAGGTTCCGCCGTTCTTGACCGCTTGGTTGGCTGGGCAGCTGACCTTGGTGACGTTGGTGACCTTGTAGGTGTCGGTGAGGATCTTCTGCACACCATCCTGCACTGACGAGGCGTTGAGGACTTTGCTCTTGGCCCATCCAGGGGTCACGAACAGCAGGATTCCCAGCACGATCAGCACAACCACGACAGCACCGACGATCCCGGCGATCAGCGGCTTCTTCGACTTCTGCGGCGCGCTCTGTTCCCCGAACGGCGCGGGCTGGCCGAATTGCTGAGCGGAGGACGACCCGAACGGAGTCGCACCCCCGCTGGGCTGCCCGTACTGCGGCTGGGCGGGCGCGCTGTACGGCGGCTGACCGGGTGAGCCGTACGGCGGTTGGCTGGGTGGGCCGTAAGGCCGTTGACCCGGGGCGCCGTAGGGCTGCTGCTGGCCCGGGTAGCCCTGCGTCGGTTGGTTCTGCTGCGGTCCACCCCATCCCGGCTGCTGCGCGCCCCCAGGCTGCTGCCCGTAACCGCCCGGATACGGCTGTTGTTGGCCTGGGTAACCCTGCTGACGCGGGTCGTTCGGGCTGCTCATGGGACGCCTCCGCGGTAATGGCACAGTCGGGTGCAGATTCATGCACAGCATGCCAGTACCGCCGCACAAAGTGGTCGAGGGACGCCCTCAGGTTGTCCCGAGGGCGACGACACCGCGCCGCACCGCCATAACCGCATCGGCGGCGATCTGGGCGAGCGGCGTGCCGGTGGCCGCGACTCGAACCTGGTCGAGCAGGTCCACGACTTGACGGCACCAGCGGACGAAGTCGCCTGCGGAGAGTGCTTGACCGTTCTGCGTCGCGGCCGCCAACACGGTGGTCAGCGACTCACCACGCGCCCAGCGGTGTACCGGCCAGGCGAAGCCCAGGTCGGGTTCCCGGGTGGTGGCAATCTTGTGGCGTCGCTCGTCGTCGGTGAGTTCGGCCCACAGACGGGCGGTCTCCGCTAGCGCATCGCTGATCGCCCCGGCCGGTATTCGGGGCAGCATCTCGGTTTCGCGCCGTGATTCGTACACCACCGCGGAGACGACGCTCGCCAGTTCGGCAGCGCTCAGCCCCACCCACGCCTCGGCGCGTAGACACTCGGCCACCAAAAGGTCCGACTCGCTGTAGATGCGTTCCAGGCGGCGACCATGTTCGCTCACCTGTTGTTCAGCTCCATGGCCCAGCAGGTACTCACGCTCGGCAAGCAGAGCACGAATCCGGTCGAAGGACCGCGCCAAGGAGTGAGTCGTGGCAGCAACCTGTTGGCGCAGCTTGTCCGTGTCCTGGGCCAGACGGGCGTGCCGCTCGCTCCAGCGCGCGTGCAATTCTCGGTCCTCGCACCCATGGCAGGGGTGCGCGCGCAGAGCACGGCGCAGGGCAGTGAGCTCCACGTCGTCGGCGGCCGGGAAGCGCCGCTTGCTGCGTCGTCCTGGCGCCGTGATTCCACTGGCTCGCAAGGTGGACGCAAGATCTCTGCGCACCCGGGGTACGCGGTGGTCAACCCGCTTGGGTAAGGCAAGTCGGCCGAGCACCGTCGCCGGCGCCGGAAAATCGGCTGCGGAGAGCCGTCCCGCCCAATGGTCTTCAGTGAGCACAAGCGGGCGTGGTTGGCCCGAGTCGGGGCCGGTGTCCAGCACCACGGCCAGCCCGGCCCGCTTGCCGCCCGGTACGGCGATCACATCGCCACGGCGCAGGGCCTGCAGCGATTCGTCGGCCTCTGTTCGCTTGCTGGCGGTGCCTTGCTTGGCGAGGCGGCGCTCGCGCTCACCGATCTGCGCGCGGATTGCCGTGTAGGACGCGAAATCGCCGAGGTGGCAGGCCATCTGCTCCGCGTAACCGGCCAGCGCCTCGGTGTTGCGATCGATGGT